>JAEOTQ010000119.1 GCA_016839785.1 Candidatus Hodarchaeota archaeon
ACAGATCTAGTAAAATATTCTGGGCACCTTATTGGGGGATTCCAAGCAGAGAAATTCAGTAAGGGTTTTGCGGGAGCTGTTTGGTGGTTCATAAATCTCTACTATAACAGATCAGATGTTGTTGTAACGCCTTCAAAGACTCTTCAACATGACCTTATTGCGCATGGGTTGAAACCACCGGTTTACTCACTTCCAAATATGATCTCAGAGGTATTTTTTAATCTTAAAAAAACGCAAACGGATTTGGAGGAATTTGGTTCCTCGATCAGAAAGAAATTCTCCATCCCTGAAAACCATCGGATTATAACTTATTGTGGACGGGTTTCTTTTGAGAAAAAACTTGAAATTGTACTAGAAGGGTTTAAGGACGTTGAAAAGTCACATAGAGATGTTACTCTACTAATAATTGGGGATGGCCCTCATTTAAAGGCGTATAGAAAGCAGGCAGAAAAACTAGGTTTGCAAAATGTTGTTTTTACTGGTTTCATTGCACATACAAAACTTCTGTACTACTACCAAATGGGAGAGTTTATGGTGACGCCTAGTGATACTGAAACTCAAGGACTTACTGTAATAGAGGCAATGAGCCAATCAAAGCCCGTTATTGGGGTAAATGAAGGTGGAGTAAAGGATTACATCAAAGATTACAAAAATGGAATTCTAGTGGAACCAAATAATGTTGAAGAGTTTAAAAGAGCCATCCTTTATTTATTAGACAATCCATCTGAGACGATAAAAATGGGAAATATAGCAAAAACGTCTGTGATGAAATGTTCTCCCGAAGGATTTTCAGAAAAGCTCAATAAAACATTTGAAATTGCCTTTGAACGTTATATCCTTTTGTTTTGGGCAACCTCAATTCTTATAGCGGAATACGAAAATTGATTAACCCCTCTATGTTCCGCCAAAAACGTTCGAGAGTAATGATTTTTCTTTTAGAAATGTTCTAAACTGACAGACTAGAGATTATAAGGGATATGTAAGAATCAATGAGTTCCAATGCTACATTCACTCCGTCTCCAGATAAAGACACAGAGTCTGTTAAAAGACCGTCAGAGAGAATGGAGAAGATCCCAATTTATACCACCAGCATAGCTTGGGCTGCAGGAAGATCATCGATATTTACATATCTTTCGTATTTTGGCGTTGTTATCGGTGCAAGTCCCTTAGAACAGTCAATTCTCACATCTGTCAGAAATTTGGGTTCAAATATATTCCAATCTATTTGGGGCTGGCTTGCGGATTTGAGAGGTCGCAAATTAGTTATGACGATTGGATTAGCAACGTTAGCTCTTACCATCTTCCTTACTCCATTTGTTACTAACCCATTTGAACTTGTATTAATTTCAATCATTATGACTTCACTTGGGTTTAGCTTTATTCCAGCATGGATTGCATTTCTTGGTGATTACGCTTCAGAAGAAAAACGGGCTTCATTTATTGGATTTATAAACTCAATCGGTACCTTAAGCTCCCTCTTTGTCATTCTCCTCTTGGGATGGTGGATGGATAGTACACCTTTCCCATTCCCTACAGAAATAGCTATCTATGCAGAAAGTAAACCAGTTTTCTTTATTCCTTTTATAACAGGAGCCATTATCTTCACAATTGCATTATTCAGCGAATTGTTCCTTAAAGAAAAATATACGGCACGTAATAGAGCAGTAATTCGTGATGAACTCCATCTTTCAACTAGAAACCTGATTGACAGAAATGCACCTTTTAAAAGACTTCTCCCCATTAATTCCTTCTTTAAATTTTGTATGAGTATGGCTTGGCCTATTTTTCCATTTGTAACTCTCAGGGTTGCGCACACTTGGTTGGAAGTTTCGATTTTATGGGCAGTATTTAATTTACCTAGGGGTCTTGGTCAATCTTTTGGTGGGATAATTGCTGATCGTTTTGGAAAAAAAATAGTAATTATTCTCTCCCGTTTTGGGTACGCCATCGTTCCTTTTGGATACGCGGTTGGATTAGTTACAGGTAATGTTTGGTTTCTCCTTCTGGTGAATATTCCAGGAGGATTTGCATTCGGTGCGGAGGATACTGCAATTTCGTCTTACTCACTTGATTGTTCTACTGTAGATACACGTGCACGTTATTACTCCATTTTACTCACATTTGAAGGCGTTTTTGCATTTACGGGGTCTTTATTCGCTGGATTATTAATGGAAATTCTATTGTCAATGTTACATATCACAGATAAAGATCCTGGATTTGAAAATGTACTCATGATTCTTCTTCTTCTTATCACTGCACTAAGAATAATCGGAGCTGTGTTCCACAAATATATTTATTCCAATCCTTTAGATTTCGAGCTTGAAAAACAACTAGGAACCTTTTAGGTATTATTTGCTGCGATTGGTATTATTTGCATATTATGTGTGCTATTAATGCGAAAAAGAAGTATTATCAATAACTCAATATTGAAATAATATTTAGGAGGCATCGATGAGATGAGTATCTTATCACGATTATTTGCACGGAGTCGAAAAACTCGAGTCACAATAGGAATCCTAGGAGCCCCTAATGCAGGAAAGACAACTCTTGCAAACCGTATTTCCAATGAATGTGGAAACGGTGAACCACTTGGTGTGGTAAGCCCAGTTCCTCATGAAACACGTGATTGCAAAGCTCTCGAACATTGTGTTATTAGCGATCAGAACGGATCACTAGATTTAACCATTGTCGACACTCCAGGTATTGCCACGTCAATAGACTATAGGGAATTCCAACAACATGGTTTAACAAGGCAAGATAGTATTCAACGAGCAAAAGAAGCAACTAGAGGAGTAATAAAAGCTATTCAAAGCTTAGATAAGATGGATGCGGCAATAGTAGTGGTTGACGCTGCTCGTGCACCATTTGATCAAATTAATTGGACTGTGATAGGAAATCTTGAAGCAAGACGGATCCCAATCATTGTTGCGGCTAATAAATCTGATTTAACTGAAGCCGATCCCGAACTTGTCAAAGAAACTTTCCAAAGTGATATTATTCCAATTTCAGCAAAAGATGGAACTGGAATGAATGAATTGTATGGAAGTATCCTATCTGTGTCAGGAATGTGAGAGGTGCAAAAAGTGGACTTACGTATCAATTTCGTGACGGAAAACACAACACGAAAAATGAACAGCACCCAGAAATGTGATTTTATAATTTCAAAACTTAAAACTGATTGTGTTTTGGTTTTTGAAGGCGGTCTTAATCCTGAAGAAGAAGCTGCTTTGATAGAGGAAGCTATGACTCAAATAGATCACCAAGAATTCTTGGGATATAAAATCCTTAATCCTACACCTCTCAGAATGAATGGACTGTTCAGTCGGAAGAACGTCAGAATGACGGTCATCGCTCCGTATAACTATGAACATCTCTCAATTGCGCTGGTCTAATTTGACGGTGGATTTATGGCATTAACTAGTGGAGAGGTCAATTTAAGCCGCTATCGTTGTGCAAAATGCGATCGTACTCCAGAAAAAGCGAATGAGCTCTTCACTGGATGTTCATGTGGACATCGACTTTTTCGGTTACGTTTACAACCTTCAGCTAGTAAAAGAGCTTCTATTCCTCTTGATAAGACAACTTATTCAAAGGAAGATATGGAGTTTCTTACAATTCGTGAGAGACAGATTGGTATTTATGATATAAATGTGGACAAATTACTCAAACGTGAACCTCAAAAGAAAAAATCTCCTGTTATTGCTGGAAATAATGGAGTATATTCAATTCGTCTTGATTCCGTGTCAAAAGAATAGTTTCTCTTCTTAGTCTCTTAGGCCTTTACTAATTTAATTTCTCCTGAGACTTCGTTGAAAGCCACGACACCTAAACCATGAAGTAAGCGTAGATGTTTACGAATTATGATCGGGGCGAATTGTAACTCTGATGCTATGGTTTCTCTAGCGAGAGACTTCTTTTTAGAATTCTCAAAATAATCGACAATGAACATGGTGATTTTCCCCAATTCGGTTTCCTGCAACACTGTTCGTATAAGAATATCTTGTGCATGCGTGCTAGATGATTCTCGACTCAAATCCGCACTTACTTGGCCATATTGGTCTTCCATTCGCTTGATTTCTTCTTGGAGTTGTCTTTGAATTGCCAAATGACTTGCTTCTATACCTTCAATCTCATTTTCGGTGTCTTGAAGTAGCTGTTGCATTTTAGCAATTTGTTGCAAATATGATTCGACGGTTACCTCGTGTTGTTTAATAATTTCAGACATTTCTCCTATCTGTTTTTCCAGTTCTGCATTTTCAGCAGTTTTTACTTCAGATTTTGCTTTCTCTGCTTGAAGGTCAGTTTTGACATCACTGAGAACGTCTTGACTTTCTTGAAGTTGCTTTTCAAGATTAGTGGTGTCGCTAATTGCCTCATTGAGTTTATCCTGTGAATGATCTTTCATGCGCTCTAATTCTTCACGTAAATCATTAATAATGATGTCTTTCTCATCTTGCATAAAAAACCACTAAGACTATGTCTGAAATTTTGAGTTAGGAGATACTCAAAGGTGAATGTTTTAGAGTTTTTGATATTTTTAAATTATCGGGTTTCAAACATAAAGTCATCCAATATTCCATTTTCTGAAAATCTAAGAAAACTCTTAAAAAGATGAATTTTAACCCCTCCCTGTAAGAGTATAAAGGACGATTGAATCTTTGGGGGAAGCATGAAGTACTTCCGTGAATCATCAACCCTTATTTCTATACAACTTAAATCTAGGTGATAATACTGATTATACAAAAAGATACAACTACAATAGAGAGTGATCTCCCTAAAGTTGATTCACAGGAATGTCAATACTGTGGGAAACCTGCTATATGTAACTCATATACGTGCTATAAGAAAAAACATACAACGAGTAGCCATGATTATGATTGTGCTACATGTGAAGAACGTCTCTGTCAGCGTCATTGGCGACTCTACTTTAGGAAAAATGTTTGATAGAATGTGGCCAAATATCTCTTCCAAAAAAAACCGTAGAATTTTTAACCCTTGAGGTTTTGTAGTAGGCCAAAGCATTTATCTCAAGGAAAATTAATAATTTTTAAAGATAACAAGACGACCTTGTCGGAGTATCATCGTAGATGTCAGAATGGAGCGCTATTGTCTTAGCAGGGGGAATCGGATCAAGATTAAGACCATTAACTAGTAATATCCCCAAACCATTAGTACCTGTGGCGAACAAGCCCATGATCGACTATAACTTGGAGCTATTACGTAATGCAGGGATAACAGGGAAGATTGCGATTATTACAAGATATATGAGGGAGGAAATTATTCAATATTTCAAAGATAATGACCATTTTAATGATTTAGACATAGTACTGCCAGTTTTTGATCCATTAGACACTGCGGATGCAGTAAGAAAGGCAGCAAATTATATTGATACTGAAAATTTTATTGTTTCAATGGCCGACATTGTAACAAACATTCCCCTGCAGGATTTCATGGCTTTTCACGTTGAAAAAGGGGGCATTGCGAGTATAACACTGAAAGATGTAGCACATCCAAGAGCATTCGGGGTCATCATGCTTAACCAGGGTTCACGAATTTTATTATTCCTGGAAAAACCAATTCCTCAGGAACTGAGTTTAGCTACCTTAACCTTCTCGAAGAAGGAAACAATACGATTTCAATCGAATTTAGTAAATACAGGAATCTACGCGTTCAAACATGATGTTTTAGAGATCCTTGAATCATTGGATGATCTTATGGACTTCGGAAAAGATGTGTTTCCTTACTTAGCCCGAGAATATGGGATCTATGGATATGCACGTCGAGACTACTATTGGATGGATGCGGGGAATCCCCAAACCTATTTGTACACAAACTGGGATGTCCTTAGAAGATGGGCCTTCCCGTATTTTCCAAGAGCCACATCAGAAGAAAATAATGTCTGGATTAATCACAACCATCCTTCCCTCCCAAGTGGGAGTATTATTGATCCACCTGCGGCATTTGGCAATGATATCACAATTGGTAATAATACACGTATAAAATCTCAGACCGTGATTGGGGATCGAGTCACAATAGGGGATAATTGCGAAATAGAAGCCTCTGTAATTTGGGATGATGTAATAATTGAAGATAATGTAAAAATTAAAAATAGCGTCATTTGTAATGGGGTACTTATTACTACAGGCTCTCAATTGAACGAAGGTACAGTAATAGGCCCGAATTTTACGAGTAGTGAGGCATTGATCTCTGAGAAAAACCAAACTTTTGTTAAGAATTAAGGAATTATATTATCCAGGACGGAAGTCTGAATCATGTTGAAAGAAATTGAACGATTAACTAAAGGTGGACGAATTACTGCATTCTCAAATACTGAATTAACTCCAGAACTTTCTGCCCTACTAGGAGGCGCTATGGGAACACTTCTAGATCCTAATGCTGTAGTGATGATAGGTCGAGACTATAGACGAGATACTCGGATGTTAAAACGGTCATTTTCTGGGGGCCTTCTTTCAGCTGGAATCGAATTAATAGACCTTCACGGAATACCTACAAGTATCTTACAATTTGCGGTGAGACGGTATGGTGCAGATGCAGGCGTTATGCTCACTCGAAGCCACAATCTTGCAGGTATGGTGTCCATAAAACTATTTGAGGCAACTGGAATCGAATTTGAAAGCAGTCAAGTTGCAAAAATTGTAAATATTGCGAAATCTGGAGAATTAAGACGAGTCGCTGCACCTGATGTGGGATGGATAAGTGTAGCTGATGCAATGAAGGTCTATGATAGGGCATTAGCAGGTTTTTTCGCCTCTAGCAAGGAATCCATGAAGGAGGCCAATCTACGAGTAGTAGTTGATTGTGCCTGTGGCCCAGCGTCAAGAATTATGCCTGATTTACTCAGTGAGTTTGGATGTCAAGTTATTACTCTTAATGCACATAGACCGAGAAATCCGCTCTTTTTACCTAACCCAAGCTCTTTAGTGCGATTAAGGGAAATGGTTCGCGCAATTGGTGCAGATCTAGGTATTGCTTTAGACGCAGAGGCTCGTCATGCAATTATAATTGATAGTCAAGGCCGTATTCGAACTGCTGAGGAAACAGCATCAGTTAATTTGCATTCACGTTATGATCCACGCTCTAATGCCACTGTAGTTATTGGCAGCTCAGTCCACCCCTCGGTTTATCACGATTTACACAAAAATATAATATTTTCAGGTCATGGAGAACCCGGAGGAATCGGTCGGGCGGTTCTAGAACATAGAGCAATCTACGGATTTAATGATACTGGCTTATTTGTTTTACCTGTGTTTTCGCCCGGATCGGATGCTATTGTTGCATCATTTACTGTCCTTTCTCAAATGGCGAAATCACATCTTAAATCAACGGATATTTATCGAAATCATCAAGTGTTTGCTCAAAGAACTGCAGAAGTAACATTTCCGATAGAAAAAATGTTTGAATTCTTTAAATCTGTATTAAATGAGCAACCACAAGATTTTCGTGTAATCGACACCTTCATTGGAATTAAACTCATTACCAACGAGAATGAATGGATTCATCTACACTTGGCAACAGAGGATAATACATTACAAATTGAAGTGTATGACCCTAAAGAAAATCTAGATCGTCAAACTGAGCTGATTGCTTTAGCACGAAATCTTGTTGATACTTTTCTTCAAAATAGGTCTAGCTCTCTTGCTCGCTGGGAAAACTAATTCTTATTTCGTATAGGTAAGAAATGAAATGTAGCTCGGGTACAATAGAAGCGCATTTACAAATTATTAAATATTATAGATGGTGAGGTGTACTGAGGACACCTACATATTAAGTGTAATTATGATTCCTGTGTCCGAGTTGAAACAATCGTGCAAGAATATCCAAGAAAACGTATTCCTATTGTTATTGTCGGACTAGAGTTTGCAGGGAAAACCTCATTCGTATTGCGTCTCCAAACTGGTGAATTTGTTAATACACTTCCGACCTCAGGACTTGATACAGAAATTCTCGAAATTCAAGGCACGTTTTTCCAGCTATTCGATCTTGGAGGCCACGAGCGATTCCGACACATGTTTTGGAAAGAGTATGTAAAGCTTTCACAAGGAATTGTTTTCATGATCGATGCAAGCGATCTTGAAAAACTCGATGATGCAGTAGAATGGCTGTGGAAATGTTTAGAATGGAATCTAGAAGCACCTCTAGTGATTCTAGCAAATAAAGCAGATTTAACTCACATAGAATTACCAAAATTAATAGACAAGGTTAATCTTAGGAAATTACCACGCCAAAGTCCCACTCGATCTTTTCAAATCTTTGAAATTTCTGTGAAGACTGGAATGAATATAGATCGGGCATTAAATTGGTTCTCTCAAAAAATTGCAGTTTCTCTCTCAAAAAAATACATTAAACTTGAAGGAATCTATCTTTTTCTTCGTACAGGAGTACCTATCGTATCTCATCTATTTATGGATCAACCAGAAGAAGCGATGGATAATGACATTGTTCCTGGATTTCTGAACGCAATAAATGAATTTGCAAGTGGTGTGATGGGCGGCAGTGAGGGATTAAGTTCCTTGACTACAGAGAAGCATTCTATAGTAATGGTTAAACACGAAACACTCCTATGTGCTATTATAACTGACCTCGAATCGGATCTGTCTGTTGCACGGATGGTAGCTGAATCAGTAGTTATGCATCTCGAAAAAGCTTATCCAAATCAACTCCTTAAGTATCAATCAAAAGGTAAATTCCTTTTTCCTGAGAATTTCCTTGTAGATTATCTACAGCAAGAGTTCAACGAGAATGTAGTGATTTCTACTTAAGATATAACCATTTCTCCGATTTGTACCTTTCATCTGCTAATTGTTGCGCGAGACGGTGTTCCTCAGTAGTTAAGTCTCCCATTAGAAATTTAGATGGATAGTTTGTCAATAGATCATCGTTAATATACGTGGCAAGCGTACGGGGAGTCATTTCTTTTTTAGTATGCTCAGAAATGGAAGTTACATTTTGATATATCGAGGCTACCATTTGCTTGGTTGATCGTCCAGGGCGTGCTTTAAGAACGGAATACATAAGTTCTGGATCAAAATCAATCAGGATTGTCCCATGTTGAAGGATTACATTTCCTGAACGAGCTTGGGCGTTCCCAGAAATTTTTTTTCCTCTACTGAAAACACTTGGACAATGAATCTGATTATACTCAACCGATAAACCAAGTTTTGAAAGCGGTGAAAATAATAGGTTTACAATTTCATAGTAACTTGCTTCAATGGATTTACTAGACACTTGATCAGTTGAAGTGACTACAGAGTACGTTAGTTCCCCCTTAGAGTCATGAAATACTGCTCCTCCTCCAGAAATACGTCTAACAACCTGAAAGTTATATTTTTCAACCATTGAAAGATCTATTTCATCATCTAAACATTGATGATGACCTATTGAGACGGTACTGGGATGCCAACTGTATAAACGAAGCGTGTTAACTTTAAGTTTTCCATATAGCTGATAGATGGCTTCATCCACACCCATGTTGAAATATGCGTCATTTTGGGAATAAGGAATGATTCGCCACGATAGATCGTGAATGTGTATACTCAAGATATATCCCTGTGAAGTAATAAAGTGAGAATTTCGATTATTCTTGACATTCAAATTACTTCTGAAACGAGAGGTTTAATGGTAAAACTAAGTTTTACCAAAATTAATTGGTTTATCAACTTTGATGGATATCCCTTTTCCCCCAATATCGTAAGGGTGAACCCTCTTACTGTGATTCATACCCCGCATCTTTAAAATTTCAATCGCTCGTTCCCTAGAAGAATTTACAAGTATATATTGTAAATTAATAACACCATATGAAAGGAAATCTTCGGTAGAAAATTGAGGATTATGTATATCCGTCACCGCATCATCCGTGTTCTCATAGACAGCTAGAGTAGTGCACTGTTCTCCCCATAAGATACCTATTACTCTATGTAATTCTTTTCGTACCTCGAATAAATCTCGGAACAATAGGGAGAATGTATTGAGCGGATCAATTACTAATCGGTTGACTCCCAAGCGCCGTACTTCATCAATTATTTTCTGGGTGACATAGTCCAGTGAGGCTTCCCGGAGTCGACTTGCTTGTTGCATTATCCCCATTTCTGTTGAGCTAAAATCTAAAACGGATAATTCTCCCATATCTTGTAATCCTTGCAGATCCCAGCCATAATTTCGCATAATGGCATTCAATGCGGGTAAGGGTTCATTAAAGGTCACCAAAAGACCAGGATCATGATATTTCAAAATCCCTTCGAGTAAGAATTGAATTGCTAAGGTCGTTTTTCCAACTCCTGCTCCTCCCCGTAGAGCAATGAACCACCCAGCTGGAATTCCCCCACCGAGAATTTTATCGAATTCTGGGATCCCCGTAGGTTTGATATTTAGACTACCATCGGCCATAGAAATAACCTCAATGTGCACTATTGGGAATGATGTGGTTAAAAGCCTTCTTTAATCAACTAACTTTTCATAAGGATCTTTTTCTGCTTCCTCTTCTTCTTGGCCAACAGAATAGACTTTGATTTTAACCATCTGACCAGCTAAATTCAGTAATTCGACATCTTTTTTACGAATTTTCAAATGGTATCCGTTAGCGCATCGACTGACTTTTGTTGTGAATATTAATAGAGGATCGTCCTTTTTACTCATAATGAATCGGCCCTTTAACCATTAATGTAATTGAATAATCAAAATACAACTATAAATAGATTTATTTTCAAAGAAGTAGATTTGAGACCTAGTACCACTCTTTATTCAATTTTAGCCATCATTCGGGTAATAAGTGAGAAAAATTTGAATAAGGCAAGAAAAAGTAACTCCAGTGACTTTATAAACAAGTAAAGATAGATTTTTTATCTATTTGTTATTTTACTCCGCCTAGCATCGATATGAGCAATAATCTGTAGGGCTAGTTGGGTAAAAGCTTCCTGGACATTTGTTCCGTTAAGAGCAGATGTTTCATAATAGGTGGCATTAAATTGTTCGGCTTTTTGAGCAGCTGTTTCACGTTTTACAGCTCTTTTTTCCTCTAAATCAACCTTATTGCCGAATAACATTAAAGGGACCCCACCAGCTTTATCAGTAAAATCTGTATGCCATTTATCAAGCTTGTTCAGGGTTTCGGGACGAGTTAAATCGTAAACCATAATTCCGCCATGAGAATGCAGGAAATACTGCGTTCGGATATTTCGGAAAGAATCCTGACCGCTGAGATCCCATATTTGCATCGTCATGCGTGTTTCGGCATCTAATTGAAGTCTCTTTAGTAAAAAATTACTACCGACCGTTGTCTTATAGTCATGGCTGAAAGCTTGCTCGACGAAGCGACGGATAACCGAAGTTTTACCGACACCTCCTTGGCCTAATAAAATGACCTTGCAGCTATACATAACCATAAGATCGACCTCACGGACGAAAGGAAAAAGAACTTGACAAGTCAGACCCTTGTTTTGAATTGACTCATAGCTCTGCCAGTTGGTTATTAATAATTAGCTATTATGAATTTAAAAATGTGTTACTTCACTCAGATTTTTTTTCGAATTAATTGAAGTAACTTAGTAATTTTATATTTATTTAATATTACGAATCAGTGATTTCTTCGTTTTTTAATAATCACTAGTGTGAATAAGGTAAAGAGAAACATTATAGGAAGAAAGTTTCTCTCTAGAGTTAAATTGAAGAATATTCCCGAAGTCTTTGTTGAGATCTCCAATTCCATCAAGATGTGAGTTTCATTCTGTCGTTTATAGTGGTAGTAGGTAAACCACCCAGTCTTCCAATTTCGTTTGAGAATTCCCTTAAAACTTAATCCTGGTAAATTCTTAGAAACAGCTTCACTTGATTCTACAAAATAATCTCCATCTAAATAGGCTGCATATGTATAATTATTGAATTGATCACTCTCTACATTCTGAAAAGATTGATCCTCCCAATAGGTTCGGTTTACAACAGTTTTTCCCATAGCATGCGTAACATATATCCATAAACTATCTGTAATTGGAGTAAGAATACCATCATAAGTTTTTTGTATTTTTGGAATGGGCTTTAACTCAATAATTTCAACTTTCGCCTTCAATCCCGCTTTCAGGGTTATATTAACGGGATCACCATCTATATTAGCAATCGTGACATTCGTTGAATAAGGGTCTCCATTTCCATCAGTATCAAAAATATTGTAATATTTCTTATAGACGAAAGTCTTGGAATCTCCTACAGACACCTTCCATTCAAATTCTGGATCCTCGAGTATGACAGCTGAAATGTTCAGACTAGATATTGATAAAATCAAGCTTAGAATGGCTACTAGAGTGAATTTACTCATCATTTCATTTACCGCGGTTTATATTTGATCAGAGAAATAAACGTCCTTTTCTAAAAATACGAGATATTGAGTTTTTTATATCTTTGTAAAGGAGAATCTCGGAAGGATTCGATTGTTTTAATAGTTATTCAAAAACTCGTAAAAGATAGTGCTAAAAAATTCTTATTGTATTGGAAATTCGTATTACTGACATTCTCAATACTAATATGTTGTAAGAAGGTCTTACTTTGAGTTTTGAATCCATCAAATCACTATCAGACAAAATAGGTGAAGAAGTATCAATACGTGGGTGGTTACATCACGTCAGAAGGCAAGGAAAGCTTACTTTTCTTGTGATTCGCGATGCTACTGGGTATATTCAATCAGTTGTGAAACCTGCTAGCGGTGAAGCAGCTACAAGCGTAGCGAGTAAATTAACGCGTGAAACAGCAGTGACAGCAACAGGAGTTGTGAAAGAAGATAAACGTGCTCCTTATAATGGATTAGAGCTTCAAATTAATAATATTTCTCCAGTAATTGACTATGCCTCCCCCGAATTAGAATATGAAATACGCCCCGATTCAGGACCTCAGGTTTTACTTAATAAACGTCATCTGGTGTTACGAGGGGAACAAGCCTCTAATATCATGCGATTTCGTGACATTGTCACTCGAAGCTTCCGGAAATTTTTCTTCTTACGCGATTTTGTGGAGGTTACCCCTAGCACTATTGTACAGACTCAAGTTGAAGGTGGATCTACACTTTTCGGCTTTAAGTATTTTGAACAGGATGCTTATCTGACTCAATCGAGTCAACTTTATTTAGAGACAGTATTACCCAGTCTAGGAAATGTTTTTTGCGTACTTCCTTCTTTTAGAGCTGAAAAATCCAGAACTAGAAGGCATCTTACAGAATATACTCATATAGAAGCAGAAATGCCCTGGTTTGAATTCGAGGATCTATTGGAATTTCTTGAAGATATGATGATTCATGTCTATAAAAGAGCTGAAGAGTCTACCATCGTACCAAAATTTGATCAGAAAGTGATTATTCCAGATAAACCATTTGAAAGAGTATCTTATGAGAAGGCTATTGATTTATTGAGAGAATATGGTATTAAAGGAGAATCTGGTACTTTTCTTGAATTTGGAGAAGACCTAACAGAAGGACCTGAGCGGATGCTGGTAGATGCTATCGGTAAACCGACATTTTTAACCCATTTTCCTGTAGGTATGAAACCATTCTACATGAAACTCAATGAATCTAACTCTGAAGTGATGAATGCCGCTGATCTCTTAATTCCCAATGTGGGAGAAATTGTAGGTGGTTCCCAACGAGAAGACGACTATGAACTACTACTGAATCGAATGAAAGAGGAAGGTTTAGACCCTGCTCCCTACTATTGGTATTTGGATCAACGAAAATATGGAACAGTTCCACATTCAGGCTTTGGTCTAGGATTAGAAAGATTTATACAAGCGGTTCTGAATTTGGATCATATTCGAGAGGCATGTCTATACCCCCGATTGATAAACCGAGCGACTCCGTGATATCGATCCTATTAAATCTTTAATCTACTAGTAAGAGTTTTGTGATAATCTTCCCACAGGCTTCACATTTTTCAGGGGTTTTATTCCGATCCTTAACCTCAAAAACATTATTGCAGCTAGTGCATTTCCATTGAGAGGGGATTATTAGTTCCGATTCAATCTGGAGAATGATAGCTGTGAACTTATTCAATAATTGATCAGCTTTGGAGGTCACACTACCTATATCACTTGCCTTACGTAATTCCTGGGGTGACTCTGCATCACGTAAAGGATCAATATCAAGGATGAGATTGTCAATTGTAGCTTGGATTTCGGCATAGTTTGAAAGTGCTTCGATAACATTTCGTTCGGTAATCCAAGCAATAACTTCAAGAATATGATCCATTAACTCATAGGTATCAGAAATGGCCGCTTCCTTAGATAAACTGTCAGGAAGCTTTTGAATTGTGAGGGAGAGTTGCTCAAAGAGGGGTTTCAAGTCTTTTTGGAGCTTTAATTGGGTATATAGACGGAATAGTGTTAGATAATGTGAAAATTGCTTATCTGGATCGGCCTTTGACATGATTGCGGTCGTTATTTCTCGAATTTGATTTACAGGACAGTCATGTGGATGGGTTGTTTCCCCAACTGGAGTTTTCCACCTGGATAAAATGACAATCTGTTTCCCTCGAGTATAATCAAGATCCACATATTCTTGAGCTTTATGTGTCAAACATTCAAAATAAGTATAGTTGGACTTGTCATCATCGGCAACAAGAAGTGTGGTATCTGCTTGACAATAGTTACACTGATCAATTGACTCTTCCTCCGTTCTATTAGTTTTCCCACACGCAATACAATAAATATAAGTATATTCCGTGGTGAACTTACCGAATGTTCCTGTCCCAGATACTCCAGATTCATCTGCAGATCGACGCATCCGCGCAAAGAGGGAGTCGTCATCATCCAACATGGCAGTTAACGAGGAACCAAGACCTTCCGCTGCTTCCGACCGAGCTTTTTCTTCCTCTTTCTTCCTCAAATACTCCTCCCGATCCTCAGGTGACATCTTTTCGATCATTTTCAGCTCTTTGACACGATTTTGGATTCTGCCTCTATCTACAGGTGTCAAAGCCTCTAAAAAGTCAGGGGGAAGAGCAGTAATTTCGTCCATACTCATTTCCTCAAAATCAGTACGTAATGCTGAAATTGGGCCAGCTGGAACGGTGCTGGTAGCCAACATCGCCCCTCCGGGAGGAGGTGGAGGAGGCGGAGCACCTCCAACAATAGGACGAGGTGGGGGGGGTGCTGAACTCGATTGAATTTGGACAGCTTGGAGATTTCTTTGAATAGATGCGACGATTCTACGTTCTAATTCATCTAAAAATCCTGCAGTTTGTTCAAACTTAACTTTTTGATCGGCACGAAGTTTCTCTTGTTTATCTAACGTTTTTCGAACTTCTGTTAATAAGTGTTCAGTCATAGCATCTAAACGGGGGAACATATATTGGAGAACATCATACATGATCCACTGCTCAACCTCACCAAATTTCTTGAACGGCTCTGGGGTTAATGCTCGGAGTGCAGGATAAATTTCGTTGTTATCCATGTTTCGTTGAGCCCATGACCAGATAGTCGATTTTTTCTTACGGTTTCCAAGTAATTCATCAGCAATTTGTTCAAAAGTTTGATTATCTAATCTACGCTGAATTAGTTCTTTTTTTCGATCTTCCTTGCTCAAAGAGTACCATATGGCATCAGAAGTAGTCATACTGGTCATTTCGCTATGTTTTTTTCGAAGAGTCTCAGTACGGCCAATATACTTTGTTCATATAAACGTATACATTTTGTTCATATGGTAAGATATCAAAATGAGTGTCAAATTTTCATCTTGTCGCAATTAAGTGATTTTTTAGCTTTGAGAAAAAAGATTGAAAGAAAGAAATTTCGAAAAATCCCCTATTTTTCATTTATCTGATATTTTAATTTTCCAGTGATATTATTACTCAAAAGACACGAGAAAGGAAGTAGCAATGTCAACCAAATCCGGGGGATACCAGTGACCAAGGTTGGGGTACTCAATAAATTCACAAGAAATTCCCCCATTATTTAACATCACAACCAGATCTTTTAACTTGTCCCTAGGAATCGCTAGATCTTCTGTACCACGAATAATCATTCCACGTAATTCATTATTCTTCGTATCATCAATGA
This sequence comes from Candidatus Hodarchaeota archaeon, assembly GCA_016839785.1. Classification (GTDB taxonomy): domain Archaea; phylum Asgardarchaeota; class Heimdallarchaeia; order Hodarchaeales; family Hodarchaeaceae; genus Hodarchaeum. The sequence continues at coordinate 16,048 of JAEOTQ010000119.1, forward strand.
GAGACTGCCATTTATCAGGTTCGTCCAAGATTCCTCCTCCAGGAGCTACAATTACAAAACTACAGACTGAAATATCCCCAGTTAATGCCATTTGCAATGCAACGCCTCCTCCTTGGGAAAAACCTCCGATAAAACGTCTATCAGGATCTATGATATTATTCCTGTTAATTTCACCCATATACTTATGAATTTCCTTCACCGATGATTGATAATCAGGCCAGTATGCATTATCCATTCCTGACCAGTATAGATTAGTGGAACGAGGGATCCCTAGTAAATATCCTTGAGTCCCTATAGATTTCCAAACTTCATATTCATCCTCAATAAACCCCCCACCTCCATGCAAGCTTAACATCAACGGATAGGGCGGATCAGTATTATCTGGAATAACTGTAATATTATTGGATTTTGAAGGTTGCTTAGATCGACTGACACTAAGTTTAACCAAGTCTTCAAATTTAGGCAAACCTTGAAGGGGAATTAATGCAGGACTTTCTCGTAATATCAATTCAGAATACCACCCACCCTCATCTAAAACTTCTTTCAAAAAATTACAGGTCAATTCATAATCTTTCATCTTTGATGCTGTAGCAATCAATGAATAGCAAATGGCCGTTTTCAGTTCAGGAAACTCTTTCACAAGATCTTTATCAATATTCATGGCTTCTTGATATTTTTCAGCATAATATAGCTCAGTAGACTTTCTTTGAAGCTCTCTATAGCGTAATCTAGCTTCTAAATTCATTTTTACCAAATCTCGCTTAACATATAGTAAATTAATTTAGAAATTAAAAATTGAAAAGTCAAATATTACTTTTAATATTTTTAGATCTCTGCAGGTATCATTTTACGAGTCTGTCACGATAGAATTGATCAGAAATTCAGTTATTCTTCTTCTGTTGAAATAATTTAATGAGAGAGATTCACCCTAATTCAAACGAACATAAATCATTGGCCTTCAGATTCACGTTAAAGTCGATCACTTCTTCTCAATAATTCAATGCGTCTTCATCAGGGTTTTTCTAAGTATGCTTAAGAGATCTTAACTTTTCTTCTAATTTCCTTGATGCATCTGTAATAGATAGGCCACCTAAGGCAGTACATCTCAACTCATACGCAATGCTTTTGCCCACCTGATCCATAGCTTCGATAACTTCTCCCAACGGAACAACAACATCATAATTAGCCAATGCCATATTAGCACAAGCCAGAGCATTACTTGCTGCCATGACATTTTTTCCCAGACATGGGACTTCTACTCTATTAGCTACAGGATCACAAACCATCCCCAAACTATTCTGTAAGGCCATTGATGCTGCATCAATAGCTTGTTTTGTAGTACCGTTTTTTAGAGTCACAAGCCCTGCAGTCGCCATTCCAGAAGCTGATCCACATTCAGCTTGGCAACCTCCGATTTCAGCGGAAAAAGTACTTCCATTAGAAATGAAGATACCTATCATACCTGCAGCAAGCATTGCGCGAATGATTTCGTCTTCAGATAAGTTCATGACACTGGAAGCCCCTAGTATAGTCCCTGGGATTGTCCCACAGGCACCAGCAGTAGGAGCTGCAATGATTACTCCCATAGAACTTTTAATTTCCATCATAGCTGTGATATAAATAATAATTTGATTTAGGATACCACCATCAAGGAGGTTCCTGTTTTCCAGTTGAGCCTTATAATCTCCAGATTGAAAACCTAAGATTCTATCAGTATAATCAGTACCTTTTAGTCCAGCCTCAATCGATGTTTTCATAATCTTAATAAGGTGTTTCATTTTATTGAAAACTTCTTCAGAAGAAATATTGCCTCTGATACTCTCATAATGAGTAGCTAAATTCCATAGATCCCAATTCTTCTTCTCATTATACCTTAGCATCTCTTCACAGGTTGTAAATGGTACATTCATATCTTTACGAGAAAGAATCGGTAAAACAGGACAAATTTCTTTAATTTCTAGAATATTGAATTTCGAAAGAATATCATCCAAGATTTCTTTACTTAAGAAATTTTGGCCTTTTACTTCAATAAGGCGAGTTTCTTTATCTTTAAAGCTAATAATTTCGTCATTTACACGCAAATTTTGCAAATATTTCAAAACTGTTGATTCTTTCGTATAAATTAATGTTTCATAATAGTCTCCGAGAATTGAAACTTTCATCCTATCAATTTCAGTAATTTCTATCATCCCTCCACCAGTAGATATCGCTATTAGTTCATGGGTTTCTTCTTCATTCTTTAGTGTTAATTTATAAGTGTTAGGATGTTCAGCTTTAATATCATTGATTATTATTTTTATATTGATCCCTGCGTCCGCAATTGCTTCATTATAAGTCGTTAGCCTCTCGTCATCAGCCTCCCAACCGAGAAAACCTGCGCATAGGCCCATATCAGATCCTTGACTGTCATGAGTGGTCGCTAAGGAACCGTTTGGGTCAAATTCTATTAATACCTCCTGAATATTTCCATCCATCAAATCTCGTGCCATTCTACCGATACGAACAGAAGCTGCACAATGAGAACTAGACGGGCCTCTCATTATTGGGCCCAAAACATCATTAAAAATACTTGGATAATTGTTTACTGTCATTTAAGGGAACCTTCTAGGATTATACAGTGTGATTCAAGGAAGAAAATAATTACTTACTACCCAAGGGGTATCATTAAAACTTTAAATTTTTGCGAGTCCATTCGGAATTTCCTTACCTCGTACTAATTGAAATAAGTAATTAATTCCAGGGTAAATTGATTAATTTTAGAAGACAGGCGTTCCATATTTATGACTATCCTTAATTGGATCTCAATTAAATGTAATTGTAACTACGAATTTAAATTTGAGCTACCAAAAAGCATTACTACTTGGATGTATCCAGAAATGGTCCAAACTTTGGTAGATGGCGGATATTCTCAAACCTCTTGTCCTGAATGTGGAATTTCTGTTATTATTAATGGTGCAATAATGGTGAATACACCGAAAGGCATTGTCACGATGCCTACTGGACCACCAGAAAAACTAATAGATATCCTACACAAACTTGAAATTGTGGATGAAACTGGAAAACCCTTTTCTTCACAGGAAATTTCAAATAGCCTCCAGAATAATATGCAAAATCTTGATGAAAATCCTCTCCTCAAGGAACAGGCAGAAATGAATGAAATTTTCAAAGAACCTAAGAAATATTTTGAAAAGATCTTGGTAGGAGAAAAGGAAAAGAAAAAGAAAAAGAGATTTGGACTGTTTTAGAAAAGGAAAGACTCTGAGTATCTCCTGGATGTAGGCTCAAAGGATCTTTTGTATGATATAATGACTCACAAGATAACAAAGTACCACTGATACTGGAAAGACAATAACAAGTTTGACCACAGCAAAGAGGGGGATAAAAGTAAACACAAGGGATACAGCAACAACGACAGGTGGGTGAACGAGATACATAGGAAAAGCACTCGCCGATAGATTCTCAAGGAGGGGACTTTGGGTGTTAAATCTGGTATAAAAAGTTGGAATCAAGACAAAAACCATTCCCATACATATGATATTATCAACCAGTGAGAATACTAGTGCAGGTAAAGTGGGTCCGCCTAATAAAACACTAAAATCTGCATCAAACCCAATAGATGCAAAAACATACAGGTAAAACACTACAAATGTAATGACTATTATCCGTGACCAGATTCTGACCAGATCGTGACTATCTTGATACATTTGTTCAAACCAATTATATCGAGCGGCGATTATTCCAACACTGAACATCATGAGGTATTGGGGAAAAAATCCAAATGGGAAACCCCAAGGGAAACTATCAACGGGAGAAAGAAGACGAAACAAAAAAGTTCCAAAACCTAAAGCAACCGCTATAAGGAGTAAATAGTAAAATTTCGGGATAGAAAGTTCTTTTGGAACGTATCGCTGTAAAGATATTCGATTGGTTAACTGCCGCCAAAGTGTATACAGGAATGTGAAGATAAGTAAACCAAGAAGAAACCACATCGGACCAGATCTTGTAAGAAACTTTATTATTTGCTCTAATGATTGAAATTGATTCAAATAATAATCTAAAAAGGACTCTTGTAAGCCTTCAAAAACCTCTACTATATAATACAGGATTGGATTTATAAGGATGATATACAAAAGTAAAGGAATACCGAGGCGGAGAAGACGCTCCTTCCAAAAGGTAGAGAGACCTTTGCGATCAAAACTTTTAGGTGTAAAATAGGCACTCATCAAAAAGAATAATCCCATGAGTGATGATTGGAACAGTCCACCGATTGAGGTTATCGTCTGAAAAAAGATATAACTCATAAGATCAAGGTCCCCCCCTTCAATATAATACCACCCACCCGTTCCACCATAAGTGACTCTCACATGCTGGAAGATTACTAGTACGGCAAATAGAAATTTTATATTATCAAGAAAGAGGTACCGGGGTTTCTTAGGTGCTATAGATTCTGTATTCATTGGAGCAGTTCACCATTTACTATCCTAGAATTTTACGCAACCCATACTGACTTGCTAGATAGCAGACGAAAACGGCCAGTAGAAAGACAATGATGAGTTTAAGAACAGGGAAAAGCGGGATGGAGATAAAAACAAGGGATATAGCAACAAGGATGGGTGCGTGAATTAGGTACATATGAAAGGAGCTATCAGATAATTTCTTGATGAATATCCCCTGAGTGTTGAATTTTAAATAGAAAATCGGAATTAAAACAAAAATCATTCCCATACATACCATATTATCGACGAGCGCGAAAACAAGGGCAGACAGGTTGGGCCCTCCAAATACAACACTGTAATCTGAGTCGACTCCCATAAATAGGATGAAGTACAGAAAGAATAATACTACTGTTGCTGCGATAATACTAGACCAGACCTTGATATGATCCTTAGATATCTTCTCAAACCAATCATATCGAGCAGTGATAACACCCACCGCAAACATCATGAAATACTGAATCAAATAACCAAAGGGGATTCCTAATGGAAACCTGTCGACTGGGGCAACGAATCGAACTAAAAATGCAACACATCCTAGACCAATGGCAATCAGGAATAAATAAACATTCCTTGGTATGGCTAATTCTTTCGGAATGTTTTGCTGTAATGATTCGGATCTTGAAACCTGTCGCCATAGCGTGTAGATAAATGTGAAGATGAGCAAGACGTAGAGGAACCACATTGGGCCAGTATCGGTAAGAAAATCAATTAACGTTTCCAGTGATTTGAATTGAGCAAAATAATAATCTAGAAGAGATCCTTGTAGATTGGGGTACGAAGTCCAAGGTTCAATTCCTAATACAGAAAGAGTATAGAACATAATGGGATTAATTACCAGAACGTACAAAATGAGAGGAACACCAAGACGCAGCAGGCGTTCTTTCCAGAAAACAGAAAGGTTTTTTCGATCAAAACTCTTGGGGGTCAGAAATCCAGCCAATAGGAAGAATAACCCGAGGAGGGAGGCTTGAAAAATTCCTCCAAATGAAGCTAGTGTTTGAAAAAAGATCGTACTGAGAAGATCTAGGGTATTTTCTTCGATATAATACCACCATCCTGACCCCTCATATGTGACTCTTGCATGATTAAAAATAACGAGAATTGCAAACATGAGCTTGATGTTATCAAGAAAGACGTACCGTGGTTTTTTCAGTTCGATAGATTCTGTAGTCATCCGAATACTTCACCTTTGAGTAAATCCCAGTAGAGAGGTGATATCATAAGTAGTATCCTTAAATAATTTTGGAATAAAATGTGTATTACCACGGGTTATAGCTCTTAACTAACTCAAATTCTCTCCATTGGGGTTTCGAAGAGAAGTTTTTGATCTATTCTTAATTCAGAAATAGTATATTGGAGGTCATTTGGCTGCCCTTTAAATCCGAAATGAAACCCTTTCTTAACGAAACTATCCCTTCTTATTGGTTCATTTTTCGTGAAAACTTATTATTAGTAGAATTTGCAGATGATTCGGCCTCTATTCCTTTTTACTCGAATTTAAGCAAATTAAATATGTCTTTGGAACTGAACCAACCCATATATTTTGGGGCATTTGAAACTATCCCGTGTTATTACTTCGAAGCTTCCAATGATCTTGAAATTCCAAAGAAAATGTCATTTCAAAGCATCCGCAAATTATTTGGGTTATTAAACGAAGAATTACTCTGGGTAGCAGGACGAGCGTTTCAACTCTTGGTTTGGGATAAAAATTCTCAATATTGTGGTCGATGTGGGAATCCTACAGAATTAAAGTTCGATGAACGAGCAAAAATATGTCCAGAATGCAGTTTACTTGTTTTTCCCCGAATTTCTCCTGCAATAATTGTTGGAATCATCGATCAGCAGAAAAAGAAAATATTGTTGGCCAATGGAACACGTTTCCCTGCAAGCTTCTATAGTGTTCTTGCAGGTTTTGTTGAACCAGGGGAGACGCTTGAGGAATGTGTTAGACGAGAAGTCCTTGAAGAAGTGGGAATTGAAGTTAATAATATTCGATACTTTGGTAGCCAATCTTGGCCTTTTCCTGATTCTCTTATGATAGGTTTTCTTGCAGATTATGCAACTGGCCAAATTGTAATAAATCCAATTGAGATAAACGATGCAAACTGGTTTACTGCAGATAATCTTCCTCAAGTACCTGGTGAAATCAGTATTGCTAGAAAAATTATTGATTGGTTTGTGCAAAATTACTGAAAGTTTCTTCACGCCTTTAGAATATTAATTAAGTATAAAAAGAGGAATACCAATGCCCTTTGACTGCATTGATATTAAATATTCTGTTTTTAATTTATTTGAATTCTCGTTTCTGGCCAAAAGGATTGTCAAAGATCAATAACGCCCCGAGAATCGCCAAAACCCCAATAGCAGCAATGAAAACCAATTGGCCTAAGGGAAATACACCGTAACCTTCTTTAATAATCTGATCAGTAATTTCGAGGCCATCGAGATAGTAGTAGAACGAAGAATATTGAAGGAGGTCTGCAATGGTTTCCATCCCTTCGGCTATACTAAATAATCCTGCGAGGATGTCAAGAAGGAAAGAGCCTCCAAGAAGTAACCCACCAAACCCTAGAGTTTTTCCTGTATCCATGAAGATAACTGAAATAAGAACTACGATCGCAGTGAGAGTCATATAAAGAACCCATCGACTAGTTAAACCCAAAAAGAATGCCATTAGACCACGTGGTTGAAATGCGATTCCAGGTATAATTAAAGCGCCCAACACCGCCCCTCCAGCTGTTAATATGGGGAAGGAAGCTGTTACTGTTAAGAATGCAAGGAACTTTTCTAATAAAAATCGTCGGCGATTAACTGGAAAACTCAGCATAAAATCCAAACTCCCAGAATCTACTTCACGGGAGATGGCTTGCACTCCAAAAAGCAATATAACTCCCATATAAAATATATCAGATAGTATGAACAACTCCATGGTAAGTAAACCCTCAACTGAGGTAAGACCTGAAGCTTCTCCGAGTATGGCTTCATAAAAAGGAAGTTCTAGCATCTGTTGTAAGGCCTCGACATAAGGTTCGAAACCCGGCCAGAGTGCCACCATTAACAGCGAAAAACCAGCCGTTACAAAAGAAACGGCGGACCAGGCTAACCATTTTTTACGTAGTTGTTTTGTATAAATCTCTAACATTTTTATTCCTCCTTCATTCCTTCCTCTATCAAATCTAATTCATCCTTATAGTAAGTCAGAAAGATGTCTTCTAAACTGCTGTCTGTGAGCGTCATCCTCTTGATCCTTCTGGCGGTGACAAATTTCATGAGATCATTCACATCCTCTTGGACCTTGACGATAAAAATATCAGCCTTTTTCTCTACGCTGAATACGTTTGGAATAGCCTGAAATTCAGCTACATCAGGCGCCTCCCCATCACTGAATTCAACAGTTAACTGCTGCATGGACTTTGTTCTAAGCTCCTTTACCGTTTCAACTACAATAATCCTTCCTTTTCTAATAATACCAACGCGATCACAAATTTCCTGCACTTCCATTAGATTGTGACTCGAAAGAAAAATCGTTTTTCCCTCATCCCGCATATGTAGTAGTAAACGATGGAACCGTGCAGCCATTAAGGGATCTAAGCCACTGGAAGGTTCATCAAGAATGACCAAGTCAGGGTTAGAAGCTAATGCAGCAATAATAATAACTTGTTGTCGGTTGCCTGTTGATAAGTTATTAAACTCGAGAGTGAGGTCTACCTTGAACGTGGATCTCAATCTGTTCAAGAATTTTTGATCGATTTGCCTAAACTTCCCAAAATACGAAATTATCTCCTCTCCGGTAAAATTTCCATATAAATCAATTTCACTGCGAATAAAACCAAGGCTTTCCCTAATTTCAAGGGCATCTTTCAGGTAATCGAGACCGTTGATCTTTATGTTCCCTGATTTGATGGATAGATACCCAAGAATAGAACGGATAGTGGTTGTCTTTCCTGCGCCATTGGGACCAAGAAACCCAAAGATTTCTCCTTTATTGACGGAAAAACTCACGTCAGTTACCGCTTCAACACGACGTCCAATTTTACGGGAACCGAGTTGAAATTCTCTGCCATAAACCTTGGTCAAGTTTTTTACTTGAAGGACAGATGGATTTTCACTAGCACTCATTATAAGAACTCCTATTAATTGCGAAAGTGAGGCAATTCTTACAAATTTAAATTTATTTTCTTGTTTATACAAATTTTTTCAAAACCAGTGAGTCGAATAGAATTCACTTTAAATCTCATTTCGGACTGCAAACTCTCCCAATTTGCTACCATCAATATTCTCAATTAGTAAACCTAATTCCTATTGAGTCTAAGCAGTTGAAAAAACCTAAAAGTGAATTAACCAAATCAAAGAAAAAGCTCTTCGGAAGTACTGACCATGCTCAATAGCCAAAAAAATACTTTAATTAAGATCGTAGGTGCAGGGGGAATTTCTATCATATTAATTGTCGGTTTACTCACTCCTTTAGGAATAATTCCCCCACTCGGTTCCCTACTGTTACCTGGTGACGGAATATGGAAAGTTCCTCAGGAAATTTCCCACTTTGAAGAATTAAGTTATTCTGGACTTTCAGATAAAGTGAATGTCTTTCGTGATGAATGGGGTGTCCCACATATTTATGGGTCAAATTTTGGTGATATCGTCTTTGCACTGGGTTATTGTCATGCTCAAGATCGATTTTTCGAAATGGATATGGCACGAAGGAGTGTCCGAGGGTTACTCTCCGAAATATTAGGGCCGGAAATGCTTGACCAAGACAGATTTAATCTCATGAAACTGGAGGAGTACTGGGCTAACGAAACATTAAAAGTATTAGCATCGAACAGTGATCCTGATATACAAGAAATGTATGATGATTTTATATTATATACAGCTGGAGTGAACTTGTATCTTTCAGAGCATTCTGATACCAAACCTGTCGAGTACCATCTTCTCGACGCAGATTTTCGTTCATGGGAGATGATAGATAGCTTGTGTATGGTGAAATACCTTTCCGAATATTTTACGTGGAATTATCATGATATGGATCGGTTTAATGTCGTAAATTCAATAGGATTTGATGCTTATACTGAATTATTCGGCTATCCTTTTCCTTACCAAATTCCAGTTACCCCTGGGTATGGAGAATATGATGATGTATCTTACCCCTCGGAAATATCAGGTTCAATTGACAAGGAGTTTTATACAGAGGCTGAAATGCGTATTGTACAATTTGCTGATTCGTTTCAAACTAGCTTAGAACGCCTACCGCAGGAAAAAGAGCGATTAGGTCGTGAATCAGACATCCTAGGGGCTACTCTCCAAGGGTCAAACAATTGGGCTGTTTCAGGAAATAGAACTTCTACGGGAAAACCGATATTAGCAACAGATATGCATGCAGGCTGGCCTCTCCCCGGAATTTGGTATGAGGCGCATTTAGTTGATATCACTTCAGATTTCAATGTATATGGATTATGTTTTCCTGGAATCCCTTTTCCCATTACTGGCAATACCAGGTACATTGGATGGGCAAACACCATCGCCATGTTTGATATGATTGACTGGTATTACTACGACACAATTGATGCTTCTCATTACTGGTATAAAGGTCAATCTTTGGAGTATGAAACAATAGAGGTAACTATTCCAGTTAAAGGTCGTTCTCCTGAGACTTTTACAATTAAATCAACGGTTCATGGCCCTGTTTTCACTGATTTGGTTCCTACTCCTGCTGAATATTCCGATCTCGCAATTGCTTGTAAATGGGTTGCTCAAAATGTTACTCGGGATTATCTCGCTATCTGGGGATATCTGCATGCTCAAAATGCACAGGAATTTGATGAAGCCTCACAATATATGGAAATGTTACCCTTAAACATTGTGTATGCGGATATTCATGGGAATATCGGTATCCGACCTAACGCCAAGGTTCCGATACGAAATGATACAGGGATTCCCTCATGGAATCCAGGTGGAGGCTCAATGATGTATAACGGATCCGCTGGTCACGGAGAATGGATTGGTTATCTTCCCTTTGAAGAATTACCTCATGCTGAAAATCCTTCACAAGGATATCTCTGTTCTGCAAATCAAATTATTGCTGGACCTGATTATCCAAATATTGAAATTGTTAATCAAGCTGGGACGGCAATGGGTTATCGTGCAAGACGGTTGAACAACCTACTGGCCTCTGATGACCACATAACAATGGAAGATATGAAAGATTTTCAATTGGATGTTTATAGTGTTCGTGCAGGAAACTTCACCCCGCATTTCTTAGACGTTCTCGAATCAATTCCCTCTCCCACACCCTTACAACAATCGGTACTTGATGAATTATCCTCATGGGATTTCATAATGGACAAAGATGAGGTTGCTCCCACCATTTTTAATATCTGGTTTGAAGCTTATCATTCAGCTACCTTTGATGACGAAATTCTGGAGTATGATCTTCCAAGATCCCCCTCTTGGGCAGTTTTAGAAAAATTTACGAGAGAAAATGCTACTTCTAAGTGGTTTGATAACATATCTACATTAACTATAGAATCAAGGGATGATATCATTCTACAAGCGTTCGATACTGCGCTTGATGCCTTGGAACGATATTTTGAGACCGATGACATCTCTAAATGGACATGGGGTACTATCCATCAACTTCTCTTCTGGCATATTTCTGGACTTCTTCCGTTCGATGCTGGTCCTTTTCCTGGTGATGGAACTGGAGTCACTCTAAATCCATCTGGGACTGATAATTTTAACAACGGTAACGTAAGACGACAATCTGCCATGGGAGGTGCCTCTGAAAGAATGATTATTGATTTTGCTAATTTTAGTAATTCTCTCTCAGTTCTCCCTTCGGGACAACGTGGGATTTCTACTTCTAAACACTATACAGATCAACTCGAAAAATTATTCTTGAATGGGGAATATCACTACACTCATTTCGATTTGGATACTCCAGAAAAGATTGTGACAGGAATTAAAATCGAATCAAGAATAGTTTTCAACCCAGGAGGAGATTAATTGAGCCTAGAGGACTTTAATAGATATTCACCAGTTTTAGCATTCTTTGTATGCTTTCTCTTGGATGTAATTGTCGTAATGGCTCTATACTGGCCATTGACCATAGTACCTGCAATAATTGGAGGATTTTTTTGTATTGAAATGAAGTGGGGGGCTTTATCTGGTACATTTGGAGTGTTGCTTGCTTGGATGCTAAGCTTTCTATTCTCCATGAATGACATTACTCTTCAAGTGGATCAGCTCGGACGGTTATTGATTAATTCTAATGGAGCAGGAGGAGTAATTGTCTTACTCATCTTCATCGTAGGCGCTCTCTTCGGATTTTTAGGAGGATCAATTGGCAGTGGAATCAGAATGTTAGCCTTGTCAGAAAATGCGGTTACTCAAGAGGATTAACAATGACTGAACTTTCAATACGTGAAATCGGTAGTAAGTTGAAAAATGCAGGTAGATTACATTCCCACCCACTAGTTATTTATGGAACGGAGACTCCTCCAGATAATTCTGTTTCATCAATGGATATTAATCGTTGCATAGCAAATGTCATTTACTCAATAGCGACAGATTCGACATTCTCTGCTATTCACATTGGAAAAGATGACCAGAAGCGATGCTGTCCAGGGGGTCAAGCGTGGTTCGGATATAAACCTTTCAGACCTTACTTGAAATATTTCTTATCAACTGGATCTCAAAATTTTAGAAGTGGAAAATCAGAATTTCTTATTTCTAATCCCGATTTAGTGGAAAAAAGATTACCCTCAGATGGCAAGATTACCCCCCTAGGTAAATTCATTGTCATTTGTCGAAGTGACCAGCTAATAGAGACGAATACCGAGTTAAAGGCTTTTCTATGCTTTGGAAATTCCGAACAGATTAGAAATCTTTGTTCCCTAGCATATTTTAGGTCAGATACATCATATGGGATCCATATGCCTTGGGGACCTTCCTGTGCTTCGTTTGTTTCTTATCCTTCTGGAATGATTGAGGATGCCCCTGATAATATTGCAATTCTTGGGCCAACTGATCCCACTGGTAATTATTGGCTTCCCGAGGACTGTTTGTCACTGGGAATTCCCTTTCAAACTGCTTTACAAATAGCAGAGGATGTGGACTCGTCTTTCATTAGTAAACGTCCGAAAATAGCATATCCTGTACGAAAATGACGGTGCTAACCACATTCAAAATCAAATTTTATTTTGAAACATAATGCGAATGGACTTCAGAGCTCCTTATGTATCTTCGAAAGGAGAAGCTGGAAAATTTCTACATTGATAATTGAAATAGCTTACATATACGGAGAACTTTTCTTTTTAAGAAAATCAGTCAATTATTCTAATACCAGTTTTCTCGAAGTGAGAACGATTTCTTGTTACTAAAGGGAGATCTTTCTCCAATGCAACACTTGCTATTAGTGTATCCAATACCCCTATTGGAGTTCCTTTTTTTCTGAGATCGTTTATAAGAAAGCCAAATCTGTTGGCAATTGCTTGAGTAAACGGGATTATGGTAAAAAATTGTATAAGCTCTTCTGCTTGTTTAAGATTAAACTCAACTCTTGAAGATTTATACACACCTTGATATAACTCCCAAAGAGTCACATGAGTGATAAATAATTCATTAGGTTGTTCTAGTAAACTTTTTAGTTGTTTAATTGTTTCTTTGTCATTTCTTAGAATTTTTATAAGATAATCAGTATCAAAAATCATTGCTGCCACCAAAAATCTAAAATCTAAGATTTATATTCATCCTGTCATCAAATACTGATTCAACTGAATCAGCTAGGTCTGATAAATCTTTTTGGCTTGATAACCATGCAATTAGATCTTCTTTCTTCTTTTTACTAGTTAGAATTCTCTTAATTACTTCGGTAAAAGACTCATTCTCCTTTTTGTTTTCTTTTAATAAATTATAAGCCTCTTCAGAAATTGTAATTGTTTTGTGTGCCATGGTTCTAATATGATTATACATGTATTTATGTGTATTGATAGACTCTATCCACCCAATCTCTGTCCTAAAAAAAATATTTGAATATTTTAAGAAAAAAGGGCATTTTTAGGGTTCGGGGCATGTTTGACAGTATATATCTGAATCATCTCAGCTGTGTATGAAAATGTCGCCAAACTCAAATTCAATAATGGCTTGAAAAAATATATATTCACAATTTATGATTTTAATTATATAACAGAATCGATATTTATGTCTATTTTTTCTAAAAGCGGCATGTAACATAATTAAATATTATCAATAGTTAAATATATTATATTATGCTATATTTGATAGTTTCTTGCGTCATTATTTTAAATATAAAAGGAGAATATATTTTATTCACAATTGCATTTGTTTTAAATTCATACTCTGCGAATAAAAACAAATTTTGCCATTTAATGACAAAAGAAGGTAGGAAAATTGAAATAAAAATACGAAATATGATCAAAAGGTATATAAATGGATTTAAATCTAGTATAATTAGGAAATATTCCTACAAAGTAAGATAAAATATAAAAGGTGAATAAAAAATGAGTTTAATAAGAACAAATAGAGGTTGGCTATATAATCCTTTCAATACTTCTACTCTTTACGAGAATAGAATTCAAAAATTATTTTCGGACGTTTTCGGTGATCAGGAGGTTTTACATACAGATCAAGTCTATAGTCCTCGAGTTGATATAAAAGAATCTGAAGATAGTATCATTATTGAAACAGATTTCCCAGGATTCAAAAAAGACGAGATTACCATTGATATATCCCCTGAAGCAGTTGAATTGGCTGCTGAGCATAAAGAGGAGATAAAAGAAGAGAAAGAAGAGAATGGAGAGAAAATTCTTCGTCGAGAACGATATGCACAAAAATTCCATCGGAAATTTTCACTTCCCTATCCGATTGACACAGAAAAAATCAATACATCATTCGTTGATGGAACTCTGAAACTTGAGATTGGGAAGCAATTGAACACAGGAAAACGGAGAGTTACCCTATAACTTGTCTTTTTTTCTTCCCTTCCTTTTTTAGAAGGGAAATTCTTTCGTAAGAGTGAAATAAACATCTAAGAGGTGATAGAATTGAGTCAAGTTCCCACAGATTATTATGATATTATTGGAGTCCCCAGCAATGCCTCTGTAAAGGATATTAAAAAGGCTTACAGAAAACTTGCTCTCAAATATCATCCAGACATGGCAAAAGAGAATGGTATCGATTCCAAACAGGCTGAAGAGCGGTTTAAGGAGATCTCTGAGGCATATTCAGTTCTCTCTGATCCAGATAAAAGACGATCTTATGATCAAAGTAAGAATGAACCCTTTTCCCAGCATTTTGGGACAGTCGATCCATCTGGATTTCGAATGGACATCGATCCATTTGAGATATTTCGACACTTTTTCGAAGAGAGTGGTGAAGTCCATTCATTTGACTCTGACAATACAGACTTTTCACCTTTTTCGCAAAGAAATTCTCGTCAAACTAGACATGTTTTTCCGCAACAGGGGTCTGATATCGCAATAAACATCGATATTAAGAGATCTGAGCTTGAAAATAGGAGTATGGATTTAGAAAAGTCACTAAAAATGAAAAGGAAATTCCATGATGGAACGGTACAATCGGAACAAATTAAGATCAAAATACCCGTTGATATAAAAAATGATCAAGTATTACACTTTCCTGGGAAAGGCAATGCAGGAAAATTTCAAGGAAAAGCGGGAGATCTGTATCTGAATGTTAACATTGTGGAAGATATCCTTGATTTACCCGTGTCGCTTTATTTGGCCTTGCGGGGAACGAATATTTCATTTAAAACTAAACATGGAGAAAAAATCACTGGGAATATACCTGGTACGACCCGTGAAAATACAATTCTTACAATGCAGACTCAAACAGGGAAACCGCAGAAAGTTCGTATCAAATATCAATATCCAAGTGTAATAACAACTCCACAAAAAAAATTACTTACTCAATTACATAATTTAAGTCCAAGATATTCTAAAAGAAAAAAATCTGAAATAAAAGATTATTATTGAAGTGAATATCATGGCAAACATTAATAGGTTTACATATAAAGCTCAAGAGGCGTTACAACAGGCTATTACCCTAGCTAATCAGATGAAAAATCCCGAGGTTTATCCTCAACATTTACTAATTTCAATACTTAACATTGATTCTCAAGAGGGAATTGTCTCGGTGCTCTTATCCAAGTTAGGGATAAATACATCTAACTTGAAGAAGCAGCTGCAACAAAAATTGGCAGAGTCACCGCAAGTAGAGGGCGGACAAGAACCACGTTTATCTCAGAACTTAGTAAAAGGTTTGGAAGCAGCGGAAAAAACCATGGTTGAGTTAGGTGATGAATTTATTACTTTAGATCATATTTTCTACGGAGTCGTAAAAGAAAGTAAGGATATTCATGCGTTTCTGAAACGAGAAGGGATTTCAGAAACAATTATCTTGGATGCAATTAAGGAAACGAGGAAATTCTCTAAGGTCGCCGACCAATATGCTGAAGATAAAATGCATGCCTTGAAACGATACACGATTAATTACAACGATTTAGCATTAAAAGGTGCATTAGATCCAGTGATTGGAAGAGACGAGGAGATTAGACGAGTTATTCATGTATTATCCAGGCGAACTAAGAATAATCCCATTCTGTTAGGGGAACCTGGTGTAGGAAAAACGGCTATTGTCGAAGGATTAGCTCAACGGATCATTCAAGGTGATGTTCCTGAGTCCCTCAAATCAAAACAAGTCAATGCTCTTGATATGGGGGCCTTGATTGCAGGGTCAAAATATCGTGGGGATTTTGAAGAGCGCTTGAAATCGGTTCTAAATGAAATTCAGAACTCTGAAGGACGAATAATTCTTTTTATTGATGAAATCCACACAGTTGTAGGTGCTGGTGCTACAGGAGAGGGGTCAATGGACGCTTCAAACCTTCTCAAACCCGCATTAGCACGTGGAACACTTCATTGTATTGGAGC
>JAEOTQ010000120.1 GCA_016839785.1 Candidatus Hodarchaeota archaeon
TCTCAAGTTCAGGCAATTAAGAATGTAGCCCCTAACTTCGTTCTAGGATCCTTTATAGACGAAGATGCGAAAACGGTAATGAAAGAAGCCAAAGCACAAGGCATCCATCAGTTACCCTGGATTATGACTGATGATTGGGCACATAAATACACGTTTGAAGGAAATGAGGAGGTGAAAACAGCAATGCAATTGCAGATTGGGACAATGTATTCACTGGATAGAACAACTGAATACTATACATTTAATGAAACATGGTACGATCCTATGTGGGACTGGTTAGACGGCCCAGCACGAAGCCAAGCTGGTGGTGCAACATTTAACTCTTATACACCATATGTATATGATGCTGTGTATGTAGCCGCAAAAGGATTAGCAGCAGCAGATAGCGTAGACGGAGATACCCTACTTACAGCGTTGTATGATGTGACTCATAACGGGGCATCACGAAAAATCGCCTTTAATAACCTCGGAGAAGTAGTGGGCCAATATAACTATATCCAACTGAGCGGAACAACGTTTATTCCATTTGGAATATATAATCTTCAGAGTGGAGCCTCGTCAGCAACACCGATTTTGGACGATACCGACAGCCTCATCCTGGCAGATGGTTCCGAATGGATGATTAAAAACAATATCATAACACAAATAGGAGGACCAATCTACACAACAACCACTACCACTACGACTACAAAGACAACTACCACAACCACAACTACACTTCCAGAGATAACCCCTCAATTAAGTTATTGGGGCTTACTGGTAGCAATATGCAGTTTGGTACTCCAAAGAAGGAGACGGGGATAAATAGACTGGAAGATCACAGAAACTGACTAATAAAGAAAGAAAGGGGAGGGAAGGAAGACCTAGCGTCTTCGTTTGCGCGAAAGGATGAACATCAGCAGTGGAAATACAACATCATGACGAGAGATCCCTCGGACACCTGAACGATTAATTGTGTACTTGCTTTTTATACACTTCAATCATCATAAACCCACTTCTGGTCTCGAAGATTTTGTCAAACCCATTACTTTGAATAAGAGAGTGGATTTTTTTTCGAGAGTGGACGTAGCTACGGTAGTCTTTCTTAGTAAGTCTTTTATAAAAATTCAATAGAGAAGCACCCAATTTAATAAAAACATTGTCGGATGGATATACTAATTCATAATACTCATTCGAAAGGATAAGACTTTTAGAAACCAAATCCTCACCATTGGGATAACAACAGATGACTTTATCTAAGGTAACAACATCTGTAGATGGTAATTGGGAAGAATACGTCGTAAAATCACCCATATAATAATCGATTTTATTTTCATGGCCCTGCGCATTAGCTTCTAATTGTGAGGCGTTATTATATGCAGGAGATGCCTCAACACTAATAGCATTTCTAATCCCTTCCTTAATCAATTCGTGTTGGATGATTCCAACTCCCCCACCAATATCCAGTAGGGTTTTACCCATCACCCGTTCCTGAGTAAAAAAAGTGAGAATTTCCTTGGTAGGGCCAGTGGGTCCTTTAGAACGATATTTCTCTAACTCCTTTGCAGCGTTTGACTCATTAAACATCTTATATAAACCATTAATAGAGCAACAAGACATGGGAGTATCCTCTAACCGAAATAAACCAGAGTGAAGTATAAGCATTCTTTTCTGATCTTCGAAGTACTAACAGAATATTACTCAAGATTTTGAGGAGAAAAGCGCCTAAAAAGAACTAGCCATCAGTAAATTGAAAAAAAGGGGAGAGGAGAAGACCTAGCGTCTTCGTTTCCGCGTAAAGAGGAAAAATAGGGATAACCTCAGAACTACCACTTCCAATTCAAAACCAGGACCTTTTTTAGCAGTAGTAGTTGACGGATCCTCAACAGTATCAGAGACAGAAATATTGTCAAAAGTCGAATCACCAAGCATCGAACCGAAAAAAATTCGATCAGAACTGGTTATTGTATTATCAGTGACGGTTATAATAAGGGATGAATCAAAGAAGACGTTGAATTCACCTTGCAGACCACGAGTCACATGAACCTGATGGGAGCCACTAATATCCTCCCCAGGAACAGTATACATCCCCAAAATACGAGGAAGACGATCGTGAGATTGTCTAACATACAATAAAATTGAACCAGGTGGAATATTTTCTCCATCAGGGCCAATGAACTACATCCCATGCTTGCCCTTCATAACCAAGAGCAACAAACCAGTCAAAGCTCCAGGTCCCATACGCAACAGCAGAATTTCGGATAGCAACATTCCAAGGGGCCGGGCCAGATACAGTGGGGGGCGTTTCCAACACCCCCAGATCGGTTTCAGTAATAGAATACTGGATGAAACCATTCCGTTACGAAAGAAAAATAATGAGTCAGCTCCATGATGAACGAGGGAAATATTAGGGAAGCTAATGAAATTAGGGAAATAAAGAAACTCCCTCCTCACATCCCTGCAGAAGAGGAGTAATGCCCCCTCAATAGACATTACTCCAATAAAAAGCTCAATGAGGCCTCATTCGCCAAATCCGAACTGATTCAAAAATAAATGCAAAAATACCAGAGAATAAAATAAGTAGAATAATCCAATTAAAGGGATCAGTAATAAATGTATCACCACGCTCAATAGCAGCGAGTATAAAGCAAAAAAGACCAAAAAGGAAGAGCATGAGATAAATGGAAAAGCGAGGGATCATTCGGTAGCCAACTCGAATGTAAAACCCAAGAATTCCTGATTTAATTTCTGCTCGAATCTGATATTTATCTTGCTCAGGATCCTTTGCCACCACTCCCGCAGATTCAAGCTTGGAAATTTGATAGGTAACTGTACCTGGAGAAGCAAAATCCAGAGCACGCTGAATTTCCCGGATACTAGCGGTGTCATGGGTGAGTAAGAACCAGTATACCTGAAGAGCTTTCCCTTGTACAATTTCCTTATCAATTGGAGTGTGATTTACTCCAATAGAGCGAATCCGAGCTAGTATTCTTGAAAAAAGCTGAGAGAGTGTTTCTTTCAAACTCTTTTCTTTCTTTGATACCTCAGGAGTCTCAACAACTGCAATCTCGTGAGAAGGATCTTTAATAATTATGGTAATACGAATTCCTCCTTAATGTTCTTCAAAAAGATTCGATTAAACAGAATAATCACCACTCCAAGAGAAGAAACTGTCCCCAGTAATAAGAGGTAAGGAAACAGATAGGTGAAGGAACGAACTAAAAATGAGGATACATCAAATCCAAAGCCAAGAATGAGAGGATCAGAAGAAAGATTTATGAAGACCTCAATATAGCGAAAATCAAGATCAGTGGAAATAGGTTCTAGCTCATTCCATGAGAAAAGCGACTGATTCCACACATAGAGAGATAAATCTCCGATGTCAGCACTTTCAGTAAAATCTGAATTATCATAGTAAAAACGGAGAGAATAATATCCCTGTTCAGCAGCAGTAAGACGATAGAACTTACCTGAGTTATTTTTTTGAGAGGGAAGGAAATGATGTGACCTAGAAGCATACTCAAGAGCGATACTCGAATCATGATTCACCGCATCAGGAAAGATAACTATATCTGCTAATTGACAATAGAGGGGATCAAAAGAGACAGGAATCTTTGATATAGAGAAAAGAGGATCAGTTTGTAATGGAAAATTGAAACTTATCTCCGCGTTCAGATTCCATTCCACCAGAGAAGATATCGTGGAGGTTCGTAAGTATCGCTTGTAAGCTTCTCCAAGGAAAAGATAGGGGACTTTCTCTTGCGATAACCGTTGAATAAGATAATAGTAATATTCGCGCTCCTGCTCCACAGGAGTATAATGAGCATTTGAAAGCAATAAATCCATGAAAGTATCATTAAATCCCCCTAAATTTAATCGACCGGAAGAATGAAGATAATTCCAAACATAACTTGGGTCAACCAGAGGTCCATAACCCCCAATAAAGATATCAAAAGATAAAAGGCCATTATAGAAATCTTCAGGATTAGGAAAAGAAAGAATAGGGTTAATCCCAATTTTAATAAGTTGATTTTGAACATAGTACGCTCGTTCATCTCTTAAATCATTAGTAGAGAGATTTAGCGAAAAACGAAAACCATCAGAGGCGCGGGGATAGCCTGCAGCATCAAGGAGGGTATTCGCTAGCTCGAGATTGAAGGGAAAACCTGGAACAGACTCGTCATGAAAAGATGAATCAGAATGGATAATACTCGTGAGAACACGTCTTATATGAGCAAAGGGAAGAGTGTACTCGGTTTTATTGATTGCATAATTTATTGCAGAACGGACTCTAGAATCTGCTAAATATGGATTAGAATGATTAAACCATCCTAGTTCAAGGCCTTGCCATCCAAAAGAATACTCCCAATGAGTATCATTTTCAAGAAGAGGATCCAGGGCAACCAGAGCGAAATCTCCCTCTTGATTATCCACCGCCTCCTCATAGAGTAAATATTCCTCAAAGACACGATAAAGAATCTGGGAAAAGGGAGGAACCCCACGAAAATGGTGAGGATTACGAGTGAGAAGGTAAGTTGAGAGATTATTGGAAGACTCAGTGAGTTGATAAAGTCCAGTCCCAATAGGAGAGGAAATATTAGGACCATTAAAGCTCGTAGGTGAATAAATACCAAGTAAGCTAGCTTCATTATACACAAAAGGAGCATAAGGTTCAGAAAAATGGAAAATGACTGTAAAAGGATTCATAATAGACACAGACTCAAGAGGGAAAGCTTGAAGGTCCAGAGCATACATTCCAGGATCAAGAAAGGCAGGATGAGAGGGATCAATAATTCGATCATAGGAGAATTTAACAGAAGTCGCATTAAAGGGAGTACCATCATGAAAGAAAACATTTCGACGAAGGAAAAATGTCCAATGCCGACTATCCAAACTGACAACCCAAGAGGTTGCAAGAGAAGGGATTAACTCATCACTCTCAAAGGAATAATCAACCAGGGAATCAAAAACTAGCGACGGAAGAGGTGAAAAGGATGTCAGAAAATCGAAATTTTGGAGAGTTCCAGCATTATCATAGAAAAAAGAGAGGATACGAAGAAGAGGGTCTTCAGTTACCTCGTTAGAGTCAATAGACAATGATGATACAGTATTAACAGATAATGAATAAGTAGAAGTAGAAACAAAGAGGGTAGATAATAAGAAACAACTTACCAGAAAAGAAATTAACAAATACTGTGATTTCATAAACTCAATACCACATAATCAGGATTTTATTGACTTAATTCTTGAAAAACCACTCAAATAAATAGAATTTTCCCCCTACATAAAGCTTTCCACGAGAGAATGAATGAAAATCACTGTACACTCTGTACAAAAGTTTGTACAGCAAATAAAGGAAAAAGTGAAGTATTCGGATTATTCACGAAAATAGACAAATGCTCTTCCATCAGATGGGTTTGTGTCGGCATCAATGGATAGAAACTCCCTTAATTATCCTGGGCTCTTCCAGAAACGAGAGGATAAACTGAAGTGAAAAGCCTTTACTTTCTGAAGGAAATTAGCAAAAATCAAAGAAAGGAAAACGTTTCAAGCAGAAAAGAGGAGAACATTCCCTGTCACTCAAGGTTAAGAATGTCGGTCGACATTGGAAGGGAGAATAATACTGGCGAGTTTATCCAAGAAAACCTTAGATAAGCACTTTTACTCTCAGAACCTTCTATCTTGCATTCATAGTATATATTACTGGAACTGGGTGTACAAACTTTTGTACACAGTGTACATATCTCTATACTCCTTTTTTCCGTAGAAAACCTTAAAAAGGGGAAATGCGGGACTTTATCGATCTTAAAATAATAGAAACGCGTGTATAAAGAGCTATCAAATATGAATGACAAATAAAGGGTAGATAAAGATGAAGAAATACAATTACTTGATACTAATACTGATGGTAGGTACGGTGGCACTTTCTTTTGCCTTACCAAGGAAAGCTGAAACCATAAAGGCATTACCACAAAA
>JAEOTQ010000121.1 GCA_016839785.1 Candidatus Hodarchaeota archaeon
AATCGACGTTGGAAGACGAATATAGGAACTATTCACTTCTAAATCTCTTGAATGCTAGCATTTAGAACTATACTTAGGAATTTCTAATTAACAGTTGTATAACATTTTTTGAGTACAATAACTGTTTAAAGCCATAAATTGGAAAACAATAACAAAACATAAACAGATGTTCTAAGAACTGAAAATACCTTCACAGGCATTAGAAGATGTTATTCATTATTTCAACTTTGTTGGCAAAACAAAATCAATCAAAAAATATTCAATTGAGGACATAAAGAAACTGGACAACTTTTCAATCAATTTTGTTCTTTAAAACTTCTGTAAAAATTTTGCCTGAAATCAATGGAATGTTTAAGGATTATTTTTGAAATTTTTTACTAAAAGATCGAAAAATTATAAATAAAAGCTTGAATGCGAAAGAAAAACACCCATTGTGTTTATACCATAGGAGGTGAAAAGGATGGAATTGACCACTGCGGAAAAACAATTTTTAATGCTTCTAAGAGGCGTTGAACGACAGCCGAAGGATATTGAAACTGGAGAAAAAGTAGATGCTAACATTGAGACCTTGAAAAAGAGAGGAAAATTCTATTTTAGCGAAAAATTAGACTCAATGACATTTAATGAAGAGACCATTTTAAAATTGTTAGATAATAGATTAGTAGAACAACAAGAAACAATTTTCAAGTTAACAAATGAGGGTAAAGGTCTGTCAAAAAAGGCTCGAAAGAACCTCCTTAACAAAACTAACAATGATACCTACAAAATATTAAACTCAAGCAAGACTTTAGCAAACATCACGAAACAGGTTTATGGAAAAGACCTTGGACAAAATAACATGATGACCATGCCTGAACTTAATATATTACTTGAGGTTTTAAAGATCACTCCTGAAGATTCTGTAATTGATCTTGGTTGTGGCACTGGAAAAATTACTGAATATATATCTGATGTAACTCAAGCTCAGGTTATTGGTATTGATATTGCTAGTGAAGCAATAAAACTTGCTCAAGAACGTACACAGGAAAAAAAGGAAAAACTTGAATTCCACGTTGATGATATGGACGACCTATCTATTCCTCCAGTAAGTGCAGACTGCGTTATTGCGATAGATTCCTTATATTTTGTAGAAGATCTAGAAAACACTATAGAATATATGAAATCTATCCTCAAACCTCCGGGTAGAATGGGACTTTTTTACTCTGCATCATGTCTCCCGAAGGAGTCTAAAGACAAACTTCATCCTGATAAAACAAAACTCGCCCAAGCCCTTCAAAAACATGATTTGAACTACCAGACATTTGATTTCTCAATAGAAGAGAAAAAATTCTGGAATTACATAAAGGATTTATATGCTAAAAATAAAGAGGAGATGAAGCAAGAAGGAAACTTAGCACTTCAGAAGGATCTTTATAAGGATGCTGAATATCATGCGAAAGCATATCAGGAAGGAAGAAGGAGTCGACATTTGTACGTGGTTACAACCTAAATGGAGCTACAAATAAAATTCAAACAATAGATCTGCTACTATTAGAAAAGAACCTAACCAACGTGTAATGTAAATTTATCTCACTATCAGAATGGACTTTCACTTTCAATTTGGTAGCAATCTCATTAATACTATCAGTTGTCACTTAACCTTTGTTATATGACATTTTCCGTAAGAATTGTCTTGAATCCAACCTGTAATATATAATTATTCATGCCCTAGTTTCTATCGTATTCATTCTAGTTGTTCTTTTTTTCAACAAAGCTTTCCAGAAACTTTCTCAAAAACAAGATCTTGAATCTGTATTATTTCTCGATATGCCTATTAAAGAAACAAGGATTATCTAACATATAAAACCACTAAATTACCAACCCCTAAATATTGATATTTGTAGAATTGAACCTCTTTACGCATCTTATCAAAGTACATCTTCTCTTCCAAACGCAGTATTGGCTTGTTTCTGTATTACAGGGGAAGGTGTAATCGGTGTTTGGCGAAATTCAAAGGAATTAAACATGAAATTATGGATAATATATAACGGTGGCGTTGTATTCTCTAAAGTCATTGCTGAGATGCTCCAGGATCGCTTGGAAAATTACATTGATGTCTCAGTAGGAAAAGCCAGCAAGATAAACTCTTCATTCATCGTAGAGGAAGAGTTAGATTACTTGATTATCGGAGATATCGTAAATGAAATAATACCTAGTATGGAAATTCAAAATTGGGTACTTAAATATAGGGAAATTTCAGAATGTAACAATCTGAGTCTGAAAGCACTATCAGGGTTTGTAATTTCATTTAATGAGATGTTTAAAGACATAGTTTGGTCTGAATTCCTACGTGACAATATAAGGACCGAGACAATTTATCCACCGATTCTTTGCGTAAAGTTTGATCAAACCAACATAGCTTTTAATACTGATATCCATATGATAACCAAAGAATATTCAAGCGAAATTAGTAAATTTATTACAAACACAAAATAAAAGATTATCAATGGAGGAGTATTTCAAGAAAGCGACCACAACCATACGGAATATTAATTAACATCTATTAACTTCCTATAGGTGAATTCAAAAATAAAAAAATCAATAATAAAGTGTTTAAAATGTCAAGTGAAGAAAATTCTACGGAAATAAGTAGTAAAGTGTTTTGGAGAGATCTAGCTGTTAGATATTGGATTTATGTAGTGATATTTGCAGTGATCGGAATTGGGGCTATTATCGGATTCATTCTAACATTGGATTGGTACGTCAACACTTCACCCGTTGGTGGTAAAGGGACATGGACATTCAATCAATTTTCAATGGGAACCGGATTAGAATTTGCTATCTTCCTCATTCTATATATGCTGGTAATTGTTGGAGTGCCCTCATTAGCCGCAGCGGGAATCGTGACAGGTTTACTTTGGTTTGTAGTCTTTGATGAAGAACTAAAAGAAGAAATTAAATTACGAAATAAGAAAGACGAAGAACGCAGGAAAAAGATAGGAAAAAAAAGCGAAGGTGGCGGAATTTTCAGTTTTTTAATGTTTTTAGGTGTTTGTATCTATGTCACCCTTGACGGAAATTGGATGACTGAATTTGGCAGCCTGAACTTTAGGTATTTTGTCGATGCATGGATCGCTGTCTTCCTATGGGTCTTTGTCATTTTCTGCATCGGAGGAGGATTAGGAATTATCTGGTTTGTAAAAAAATATGAACCCTAGTGCTAACCAGGCATCCTATAATCCTTTTTTTCTTTTTTTTATGCCTAACTACATCTTTCAATCCATTTGAACATCCTTCCTTATCTCAACTCTCTTTTGAGGAAATAAAGCTGTTAAATCACCTATCTCGGAAAATTAAGGATCTAGATTAGTGAATGTTATTCTGAACGCGCCTCGACCTACTTCACGAAATCCTGCGCATAATTTTGACAGATATTCTCTAAAGTCGATTTAAACAAGTTTAATCCGTTAATATATGTCTGATCTGGATTATCTTTGTCTTTAAACGGCAGGGGTGCCTGATGAGATGTTACCCAAAATCGACGTTGGGCCCAGTATCGACTCCCCCAATAGTACTCACGAGGCTGTTGACTAAAAAATTTCATAATTATTTTAAGTACAACGATTTTAGACCAGATTTATGGATGAAATCACAAAATTATTGATCTAATCCCCGCAATTCGACCAGTAATTATCCAACTTCAACTTAAACCCACCTGTTTCAGAAAAGCTGAATTCTTTATCTGCACTAATGAGTCCGCACTATCCAGCATTTGTTGATATCTATGAAATTTCTTTGGTGTAGGGATTTTTAAGTGAGATTGCTGAAATCGCCAAACTGGTGTCGCCGTTGCTGCATAAATCGTAAATAATTTTATACTATTCTTTTCCATTTGATTAAATTCTCTTTGTTGCTGATATCCCTTAATCAAGGCTTTTGCCTTACGTAATGAAATGGTATTCTTTTCTGAACAGACCCCTGTCAAAGCCATTCCGATATCAAAGATAAATGGTTAAAATATACATTTATAATTCATATCGTGATTGGTTTTGCCTTTGGTTTATCTTTTCTTTTGATTCCTGATATTTTTTTGTCAGCAATTGGATGGGAACCAGAGGTATTTGACCCAATAAACCGTGTTTTTGGAGTAGTCATTATCGGACTAACTAGCGGATCTATACTCGCGTTATTAGACCCTGACTGGGAAAAAGTAAAAATACTTGTTAGAATTGAACTGGTATGGCTTTTTCTAGGAATTTTCGCAATGATCTATGGGATGTTTACCTCAGATTACCCAGTATTTGGATGGGTAAATGTTCTCGTACTCTTGTTTCTGTTAACTCTTTTTAGTGTGGGTTATTACAAAGAGATTTATCCAAAGTAGGTGTCAAATTCAAGATTCTATTCCAAAGATAAAATTCTCTCACCTTCTTTTTTTCTTGTACTAAAAGATAAAGAATTAGGAAATATGAGATTCCTCATATATCATCCAGTTTTTTTTGAGCGACTCCACGGTCGTATAATAATCTCGATGAAGTATTCTTTATTCAAAAAACAAGTCAAAAGCTGGTTTAGTAGCTATTCCAGAGGTAGTCAGAAGATAACGATCTAGTTAGATTAAATTAACTTAAACTACTCAAAGAAGAACATATTAGTATCCAATTCTCCTGATAAAGTTTTGACGATCCTCTTTTCCCGAAATAAATGATGAACATTCAAAATATGACTCTTTCTGTATGTAACTATAAAATAAAACTAAAATAACTACTTTGTGAGCGAGAACGCAAATAATATAATACGACAACTTAAATATCCCCCAACTCGATTAATATGCTCTAGCAGAAATAATTACATTTTATCTCAGTTAGACAATATCATTCCGCATTTTAATTGATTCTACCCCGTAGAATGAAAAAATCTATTGGTGAATAAGATCATGAGAGAAGTAGTTATTGTAGATTATTTACGAACACCATTTTCCCGATCAAGACCTAACGCTCCAGAGAAAGATCACTTAAATGACTTTCGTATGGATGTACTGGCTGGTGAACTCATTAAAACGATGGTCGATCGGAAGGGTATCAACCCCAATGAAATCGGTGATGTATTAGTAGGTGCAGCATTCCAAGTAATGGAACAGTGGTTGTATGGAGGCCGTGGAATTGTTGCACTCGCAGAACTCCCTGAAACAGTTCCAGCTCAAGCGATAGATAGACAGTGTGGTTCTTCTATGAATACGATTCATACAGGAGCAATGCAAATTATGACTGGATATAGTGATATCGTTGTATCAGCTGGATTAGAACATATGACTCACATACCCATGGCTGGAAACCCCTACATAGATCCTCCAACTGCGCAACTGATGGAGGATAAATATCTAAAATATGATTTTGAAACTGGTTTTGTCATGGGTTTAACCGCTGAAAAACTCTTGAAACGAGCAGCTGAAAAATTCGGGATGACCAGAGAGGACATCGATCGGTACAGTTTAGAATCACATGAGTTTGCTGCTAAAGCACAAGATGAAGGTTTCTTCAAGGAAGAGTTAATGCCAATCGAATTAGCTAATGGTGAGATTTTTGACTTGGATGCATCAGTCCGTCGCGGGTCAACTATGGAAAAAATGGCAAGTTTAATGCCTTCTTTCGATTTCGATGGTGAAATAACTCCTGGTAATTCATCCCCGCTAAATGCAGGCGCTTGTGCAATGGTATTAATGTCTAAAGAGAAAGCTAAAGAATATGGTCTCGACCCCATGGCTACAATAAAATCTATGGGTTGGGCAGCAGTTAATCCAGGAATCATGGGATTAGGCCCAGTTCCAGCTAGTAACAAGGCATTAAAAATGGCAGGGTTAGAGGCAAAAGATATCGATTTTTGGGAAATAAATGAGGCATTTGCAGTTGTTGCTCTGAATGCTATTAAAGAACTTGGAATTGACAGAAATAAAGTTAATGTCAAAGGTGGTGCAGTTGCAATAGGCCATCCACTTGGAGCGAGTGGTACTCGCCTTGTTGGTACTTTAGCTCGAATTCTCAACTGGGAAGATGCTCAATATGGTTTAGCCAATGCATGCATTGGTGGAGGCCAAGGAATAGCCACAGTTATCGAAAAGGGAGGGTAAACTCCCACAAAAAATACTATTATGTTAAGAAAGGTGTACACACATGAAAATTGATGATATAAAACATGTAGCTGTAATAGGTGCTGGAGACATGGGGCACGGGATTGCCCAAGTATGTCTGATGACTGGTTATACAGTGAGCATGTATGATATTAAAGATGAATTTGTTGAGAAAGGCAAATCACGAATTGAATGGAGCTTAAATAAGCTTACCGAGAAAGCTCGTATTTCTGAAAAAGATCGTGATACCTATCTGAAAAATCTAACAATTTCTACCAATATAGAAGAAGTTGTTAAGAAAGCTGACCTTTGTGTAGAGACTGCCCCTGAAAATCTTGATCTTAAGAAAAAGATCTTTGGCGATTTGGATAAATTTGCTCCCAAGCATGCCATACTCGCATCTAATACTTCAAATATGAGTATTACAGAAATAGGAGCAGCAACAAAGCGACCTGAGAAAGTAGCTGGATTACACTACTTTAATCCTCCAGTAATGATGCAACTCATTGAAATCATCAAAGGAGAAAAGACTTCTGACGAAACCATTAATATTCTCATTGATTTAGCGAAGAAATCCACAAAAAATCCTGTTGTATCCAAGGATCACCCAGGATTCATTGTTAATCGTATTAATGCAATTACTATGCTTTTGATTCATACCATGCTGGACAAGAAGGAGTATAAAGCTGAAGAAGTAGATGCCGCTGCTATGATGATGGGTATGCGTATGGGTCCATATGAACTAATGGATTTCGTTGGATTAGATGTTGCATATCATTCCATGAATTATCTCGCTGAACGTCTTGATAAAGACTATACTCCTACCGCACTAATGAAGAAACTTGTGGATGATGGAAAATTAGGGAAAAAGACTGGTGAAGGTATTTACAAATGGCCTGAGACAGGTCGCCCTGATATTGATCGGGATGCTGAATGTGACTTTGATGTTATGGATTTAATGCGCGTTCAAATCAATGAAGCAGCTAAAGTACTTGAAGAAGGAATAGCTATTCGCGGTGCTAAAGATATTGATACCGCTATGAAGAAAGGTAAGAATAATCCCTTTGGTCCTTTCGAATTAGCTGAAAATGCTGATCTAGAAGAATTAACCACATACATGGATGGTCTTGCTGATAAGTACGGTTTAGAAGTTTTCCGTGCCCATAAATGGGTTCGAGATGGATCTTTGATGGATCATACCAAAGCTATTGAAGCTGCTCCTGAAGAAGCCTCTCCTTTTGAATTCGAGAATGTCGAAGTCACTTTTGATGAAGAGAATTACATTGCGAATGTAATGCTAAATAGTCCTCCCTTAAACCTTCTTTCTGGCGACCTTCTATCAGACTTATCTGATGCTCTTGACCTTCTTTGGGATGATAAAAGATTTAGAGTAATTATAATTCGTGGAAGTGCTAATTGTTTCTCTGCCGGTGCGCAAATAGACCCTTCGTTAATGTTGGATGCGGTTCCATTTGCTCTTCATGAATATGTCAAAAAAGGTCAGGAGACATTTAAGAAATTACGTCAAATTCCGAAAATCGTCATCGCAGGAATCGAACGTTACGCAATTGGAGGTGGATTGGAATTAGCAATGCACTGTGACCTTAGAATTGCGAAAGAAAGCGCAAAGGTACAATTGAGTGAAGTAGGACTCGGTATATTCCCATCTTGGGGTGGTACTCAAATGCTTCGACGACATGTCGGTTTAGGTAGGGCAATGGACCTTATTCTTTCTGCGAGACGTATTAAAGCGGAAGAAGCGGAAGAAATAGGACTTATTACCAAAGAAGTTGATGACGACGAATTTGATGAGTATCTCTATAAGTATGCTAAGAAACTGGCAAAAGGCTCTGCACCACTAAGTGTCGCTGTTGTGAAACGTTTAGTCAATGAAACAGCCGAGGGTGATCTAGATTCTGGCTATAACGCTGAAAGTCTCGCAGCGGGAGTTGTCTTCGTCTCTGAAGATAGTAAGGAAGGCTTCATGGCTCGAGTGATCGAGAAGCGTGATCCTAACTTCGAAGGTAAGTAAATTTCTTTTGAAAACAAATTAAGGATGAATTCTCAACCTTTCCTTCTTTTTCTTTTATTTTTCATTCTTGATTTGCCAATCAGATTTAAGCAGGTCCATAATCACAGAATCAATATATTTTCCCTCATTATAATAAGCCTCGCGAAGTTTTCCAATTGCTTTGAATCCTACTTTTTCATAACAACGTTTTGCTTGTGGATGCTCTGAAAATAGTTCTAGTTCAACTGAATGAAGATTAAGAACCATAAATGCATACTCTACAATAAGATTCATCGATTCTGTTCCATATCCTTTGTTCCAATAATCGGTGTTAAATATAACTATTCCCAAACTACCTCGTTTGGACGTAGGATTCTTAATTTCTAATCCTAAATGCCCTATATAGAGATTAGTCTCTTTATGGATTATAGCATAAATATATCCTTTTCCTTCGCTTCTTAATTGCCACCCATGTTTGATCCATTCAATTTCTTCTTCTCTAGATTGAGGAGATTTATTTAAAATGTTTCGTCGATGCTCAGGTTTATTCCAGTGTTTCATTAATTCATCTACATCATCTAATTCAAGACCACGTAGAATTATAGTTGATCCTTCTAGCATAAAAACTCACACAACAGTCAGGTGTTCAATTTATCAAGTGTTTGTCGCAGCTCTTTTGGAGTATAGTTGCATAAATTACGAAGATATCTTTGAAATGACTTTTCCTTTCGAAGATCTTCAGAAATTTGGCTGATTGGCCTTTTATATTTTCTCTCAACGATTTTAAAGAAATATTCCTCTTGTTTAAGCATTTGTTCATTGATGGCAGCCATGATTCGTGTAGTAATCTTTTTAGCTGTTGGAAAAAATTCCTGATCATTTTCTTTCCACCCCCCGTCCTTTTCATATCCTTCGAAGGATAGAGGCTCCCCGAATGATACAGAGATATATGACTTATATCGTGGAAGGAACCCTCCGCGAGATAATGCTGCTCCAGCTCCATGGATAAACATGGGAACTACGGGTAGTTTCCCGTTCATCAACAGTATAACGCGGCCAATACCGCTACGTGGTTCTTTGGGGAGATTAAAATAATCATCCACAGGGGATTTACCAATTCTCTTCCCCTGTGGAGACATGTAGATAGCTTTACCTTCTTTTAAGGTTTTAGCCGCGAATCTTAATGCAGGACTCGGTTCATCATAATAAACAGGGAATCCTCCCGCCCAGGTAAGTTGGCGGTATAACCAATTCTTCTTCATCACGTAACCAGCGCCCATAAATGAAATAAATCTTCGAGTTCCGTACGGCGCTGCAACAGCCCCTCCTACTATTAAGGCATCCAAGTTCGATTGATGATTACTGCAAAAAGCGACGGGAGTGCCTTCTGGATAACTATTCCCTAATTCTTTGTCATGTATGACAAATCGAAAATAATGGTGGATAAACCAAGGAATAACCTTGAATATGATGAGATATCGTGCTCTTTGGAAGAACGACCAGTGCTTTTTAGCTATTTTGGTAGGGGGGTTATACATGGAAATCCCTTTTTAAAGTGAGAAGGCTACTTTTTGATTACTTTATATCAGTACGGAATCGAATCTCATGTTAAACTCAATTCTACACTAACGCATCAGATTCGAGCAGTTTTCCTAATATTACCGATTTGACTTGAGGGGCGTCTGGCCAAAGACCATTCCCAGCAGGCGAAGTATATAATATTGAAAAGCCTGACTTCTTATAGAAGGAAATTGCTTTAACATTTTGTTCGGTTGTATGTAAGTGAACTCCACCACAATTTCTGGATTGAAGATAGTTCTCTAGTTGGTTAATTAATTTCGTTCCTATCCCCATTCTATGATATTTAGGAAAAACGTTTATATGTAAATGAGCGGGATATTGATTTAGCAATGTTTTATCATAAGAAGTTTCAGAATTTTTTGCATCCATCCGTTTCATATGTCGAAGAGTCGAAAAACTCTGCCTATGCTTCCAAGAAGTATAAAAAATTGAACGTAGTAATATTTTAGGAATCATTTTACGTGCAAAAGCTCGGTCCTGATCTATGGAGTTAAGACTACTCAATATATATCCCACAACCATACCATTTCTCTCATCGATGGCAACAAAACAATTCTCTGGTTCATAATCAATATAATAGAAGCAGAATAATAATCCAAATAAATAATGGTCACCGAAGTGTTTTCTTACATCCTCTCCCATATAACCTGTCATTATACATACATCAAGTACTCCTTTACGGTCACTAGATTGATACTTGCGTATAATTATCAAGCTTAGACTCAACTATTCATCATTTAATTAGGGCTAAGAAGGATTTGAGCTAATAGAATTTAGCTGTTCCACGATCATCTGTGCAATCTGTCTCAAGTATTTTCTATCTACCTCATCAAAAGCTCCCACTTGATCAGAATCAATATCAATCTGTCCAATTATCTTTTCATTATCCTCAATCAAGACAACGATTTCTGATCGGGTCCCTATTGAACATGCTAGATAATTCGATTCATCTCTCACATCATGTATTACTTTATCTGCCTTTTCTGCTACCGCAGATCCGCAAACACCTTGACCAACAGGTATTTTTATATGTTCGGTTTTTAATCCAACATAATTATCAAGATTCAACTCTTGTTTACTGGAATCTAATAGATAAATGCCTGTCCAATCGAAATGGGGGATCGTGGCTAGTTCTGAGACTACTATCAGGTATATCTCGGAGGGATCACTGTAATTGTCTGAATCAAAAGTTTGACGTAGGGAACCAATAATCTTCTCGTATAACGGTTCTTTTTCTTCTGCATCCAAGTTTGGAGCACTTCCTATTGGGCAAATAAAGTCCAGCTGAGTAATTCATTATCTTTGAAACTCAACAACAAGACAAACTATATGTTGATCTTAATTATTTTCCTATTTCTCATTCATAATTCAATAATGAATACTCTAATACAATTATTACAAATGAACATGTACCTTATATTTCTTCAGCATTTTTCGGGATAGTTATGGCTGAAACTAACAATTTCAAGAAAGTATACGACGTTAATTCTACTCCAGTCTATTGGCTTGATACTGTGAAAGAAGTTACACTCTTTAGGGACATCTTGAAGAAAAAAGCAATAAAAAAAGTTGCGATTGATCAAGAACGAGCTCCATACAATAAATTTTACCATCAAATCCCTTGTTTACTCCAAATCGCATCTGAAGACCTGATTGTTTTTATTGATCTCGTATACAACCAAAATATCACGAATCCATTAAAGGATGTCTTAGAGAATCCTTCGATTGAGAAAATTTTCTTCGATGCACCTTGGGACATTTTTTATTTCCTTAAATACCTGAATCTTAATATTACTGGCATTAAAGATATTCAGGTCGCTTCATCATTACTATATCCTACAATTGGCACCGCTAGCTTAATTACACTTGTAAAAGACGAGTTTAAGGTCGAGATTAAAAAATCTAAAAAGCAACAAAAGAGTGATTGGACAAAACGTCCTTTGAAAACCCAACAAATTGAATATGCGAGTCATGAAATCGCTTGGTTCTTACCAGTATACGAAGCTCTGATAAACAAACTTCAACAGAAGGGATTAAATCCATTTTTTCGATATGGGAATAATAGAATTAACTTGGACATGCCGAATTTAGAATATTCACCAATGAATATTCGACGAGTCAAAGGTTATGATAATCTATCGAATAAAGAGAAACGAAAATTGATTCAGTTAGGAATTATTCGAGATAAACTCGCACAAGAATGGAATCGTCCTGTTTTTCATATTCTAACAAATCAGCAGTTACTAGAGTTATCCAAAGAGGGGGAAATATTACAGAAGGTTCTTACACCCAGACAAAGATTTTCAAAGGACGCTACAAATCTGATCAATCAAGCTCTACAAGATTCTTATTCTGATTCCCCGATTGAGGTTGGTACCACAAGTTCGTCTAATCTCCCTCATCTCAAGCAGCAGTTACTAAGCTGGAGATATTCTGCAAGTAAATTGTATAAAATTCCTAAACGGTTCATTATCAGTGCGAATGAGGTAGATAATTTTGATGAACAGGCCTTTACTTCAGAAGCTGAGCTATTAAAGTCTGTTTGGTTTACTAACTGTCACGATCCTAAATGTGAGCTCCTTACTGCTGATCTGCAGAAGTACTTAACGACAAATAGTTCTTGACACGGCTATACTTTAATTTGAGTTGAATTTCACACTTTTCACTACTTTTCTTAACATTCAAATCCTCATAGGGGAAAATTTACTATTCCTTGGGTGCCGCATTCCTAAAATCTATATATATAGTTAATTCACTGTTATGCTGTTAAAGGTTGTAATGTGTATGGAAGTAAATATGTCAAATACAGGTACCAATTTAGTAAAATTATTAGTTCGAGGAATGGTTGGTTTAGTAATACTCTGGACGATGTTACTTCTTGGCTTAACTGGATTTACTTTCGCTCTTGCTGGTGGGCTAGTGACTGCCCTGAGCTGGATTCCCGTTGTTTATCCTGAAATCGCACAACTC
This sequence comes from Candidatus Hodarchaeota archaeon, assembly GCA_016839785.1. Taxonomy (GTDB): domain Archaea; phylum Asgardarchaeota; class Heimdallarchaeia; order Hodarchaeales; family Hodarchaeaceae; genus Hodarchaeum. The sequence goes on from JAEOTQ010000121.1 coordinate 12,669, forward strand.
ACCGTTTATATTGACGGAGCATATGTTTTGGTTGATCCAGTAATTTTAGTCTTTCTACTGGTTTTCATAGGAATTGTTTTTCTGACTCTAGGCCTAGCCTTCATAGCATTAACGGTAACTATTGGGAAAAAAGCTGTGATTTGGGATAAAAGAATCGGTGGCTATATTGATAAAACGTTTGTCCCCAATTCAGATAGTAGATTAGTCCAATTGGAACGTCTGGCAAGTTTACAAGAAAGGGGATTTATTTCAGAAGAGGAATTTCGTCAGGAAAAAGAGAATCTGCTTGCTAATTAACTTTGTTTATCCATAGGTCTAAAAAGCAGGATCTACGACTTTAGAACGTGCTCCTGATACCGATATTTTGATTAGTGAACGAACATCAATCCCTGTCTCCTTTTTCACGGTGTTAACCCCATTATATTCAATTTTTTCAGCTAATATTATAACATCGACAATGTTTGCTCCAATTTTCTTTAGAGTCTTAATAATACCTATCATTGTTCCTCCAGTACTTATAATATCATCGATAACAACAACCCGATCATTTTTTTCAATTCCACTAAGATAAAGGGTTCCCTCTTTTACATATTCACAGGAAAAAATTTCGGTAACTTGAGTAGCAAGTAGATTGGGAACCCAACGAACCATTCCGAAAGGAATCCCAGTTTTCAATGAAACTGCTGCGAGAAGTATTCCTCCTTTGTCTTCTTCTGTTAATAGTTTATCACAATCGCAGGTAATTTCAGAGCTTATCCAATCAGCGGCCAATTTTAGTAATTCTGAAGGTGTAGCGGGAACCTGTTCAGTCAGAGAATTCAGGACGAATTTATAGCCATCAACCTCGTAGAGTGGTTGATTATCAAAATTATCAACAATAGGGACAAATCTCATATCTGTTCAGCTCTCTTGAGTGGTTATCCTTTAAGAAGCTACTGTCCTACCTAATTCGATACAAAATGGGTGAAAGTATGTCAAAAATTAATGAATTTAATGAATTTAGAACAAAAATGAATGAACTCATTCTCAGTAAAAAAAATCAAGGAATTAATCGGTTTTTCGCTCTTGATACACGTGTCTACGAACAAGGAGCTCTTGTACCGAAAATAAAAGAACTACTGGGGTTGGTTGCAAGTATGGTTCTTCGATGTAATGATTGTATTACTTATCATATCTTAGAGTGTTACAAACAAGGAGTTACAGAACAAGAGTTTCTAGAAGCATTCAATGTAGCTCTGATCGTCGGTGGTAGTATCGTTATTCCTCATTTGCGTGTTGCTATGGAAATATTAGAAGAGTGCATCAATTCAAACCTTTCAAACTAGCCCTTTCAGCAATTGTTCACCTGACTCTAGGGAATTCTGTGTTTTTTTCTAACCAAAATAGTCAGGTTCATTCCCTGACTTCCATTTAATATTGCAGCCAATACTCGGAATTTGAACTTCAGGGGGTTCATTACCCTCCAATAAAGAATCTAGGGCACTTCTCAAATCTTTGCCAGTTACTGGTCTATCACTTTTTGGTCTACTTGCATCCATTTGTCCTCGATAATACAATTTCAGATTTCCATCAAATAAGAAGAAGTCAGGTGTACAGGCAGCTTTATAGCTCTTGGCGACTTGCTGAGATTCGTCGTAACAGTAGGGAAATTGCCATCCTTTTTCTTCTGCTAGCTCCTTCATTTGTTCAGGGGCATCTACAGGATATGATTCGATATCATTTGCGCTAATTGCAATAAAAGAAACTCCTCGGGAGTTATAATCATCATATATTTCTTTAAAATGATCTCGAACATGAATAACATACGGACAATGATTACTAATAAAAAATACCAATGTAGCACTAGTACCACGGGCTTTTTCTAATGTAACCTCTTGATTATTCACAGTATTTGGCAATGCAAAGTCGGGAGCTTTGGTCCCTAAAGGTAACATTTGAGATTCAACAGAAACCATATTTTTCTACCGATTTCTCGCTATTAAATCAGTAAATTAAGTATATGCATCTGAAAACTGTAACCTGGTTTATCTTCTATAGTCCACAAAATATCTTAATACCAAGTAATCCTATCTGCAAGGAACGAATAAGCAATGGAACATACCTGTAAATGCACTCAGAAGATAGTAGCACTTGATGTCGAAAGTGTACTCGCTGATATCCACTCTGCATGGATCACTCATTATAAGAAAGAATTTACCATAGAGGATATTACTGATTGGGATTTTCTAAGCTTAAAAAAATGGAATGAGTCTTTAAAAACATTTTTGGATGAGACCGATCTTCTGTGGACAAATAGTCCAGAAGAAATACCTCCTACTGTCTCTAATCTTAAAGAAGCAACCAATCATCTTAAACCATTTGACATTGTCACATCTCGGCGTACTCTCGGTGGGATTATTAAATGGGTTGAGTATCACCAATTAGAATACAGAGCAATTGTATATGTATCAGATGACAAAGCCACACTCGATTATTGCATGTATATTGATGATAATCCTAACCTAGCATCAAAAATAAAAGATAATCAGTTTCTATGGTTAATTTCGCAACCGTACAATCAACAGATACATGAATCGTCACAGATTCGACGGATTAAGTCTATACTTGAAGTGGATAATAAATGAAGATTATCCCATTGCTTGATTTTCTGTAATTTTTACCTTGTAATATAATCGTAGCCGTGTCCCAATTTGCTTAGAGGTGACCGAAAAATTGTATTTTTGGTTTTTGAGCTCGCCTTCTAATTTAGGCTGTAATTTTGGTAATGTCAATTGAAAATATGCTGGGGGAGGATTGGAGAAAGTTCTAAGTTCAGATAACAAAGAGAGGATAAACTCATGACCAATTTGTCCCCCAACCATCTCAGAATAATTCCCCAAAAATCCTCTATTCGAATTCCTGTGTTGTTCAAAGTAAACTTCGTCATATTGAGGAGGATTACATAGTATCAAGTCGAATTCTGAAACTTGGGGAATTAGATTTACAAGAAGTTGACGGTTAGATTTCACTAGAATAATACTTTTTTCTAGATTATTCCTTCTAACATTGGAACAAGCGCTTTGAAAAGCTGTATTATCAATTTCTGTTGCGGATACTGAAATTCCCAATCTTCCTAGCATCAACGCTAGAATTGCAGAGGCTCCTGTACCAATTTCAAGTACATTTTTCGGTTTTGATTTGAGGATATGTTTTAAAAAAGCCCACCGACTACATATAGTCGGAACCAAATAACCATCTGGGAGGTCAAATTCCAAATCCATAAAGTGTTTTAATATAAGTTGATTGTACATAAGTAAAGCTTTAGTATTTCCTAAATCTAGTCCATTTTGTCTCATATACGCAGCTAGATCAGGGTTGATCATTAATGCCTGTTTAATGGGAAGACCACACTTCTTAGTGAGGAAAGATTGCGAGTTCATGAATGTCCTTCAATTTATACGATCTGAACTTCTAACCAAAAAAGAATTGGGTTCATTCGAAAAGAGGTTCTCACTTAATCATGAAGATAAATATACGATATGAGGGTTTCATTAATGACAAATAAAACAAATCTCAATTGGAAAATCCAAACGTTAGCTCTCCATGGAGGAGAAGAAGAAAAATTTGCAGATTCCCATTTGATGCCAATCTTCACCACATCTACCTTCCTATTCCCCAATGTTGAGGTAGGAAAAGCTCGATTCTCTGGTGAAGACCCAGGATATATCTATTCTCGTCTGGGAAATCCTACAGTTAGAGAATCAGAAAGAAAACTTGCCGTCCTTGAAGGCATTAATCTTATGAAACAGGGAGAATATATTGAAGGCCATGCATTTGCTACTGGTATGGCGAGCATTTCGACCGTTTTAATGGCTTTAACAAAAACAGATGAAAATATAATAGCAACCAATCCGATCTACGGCGGGACAAACTATTTACTGGATGGAATTTTGAAACCATATGGGGTAACAACAACATTTGTTGATACTTCAGGAGAAAGGGGTCCAGAGAGAGTAAATGAGCAAATAAAAAATTATACGAAGGTTGTTTACTTAGAAAGCCCCACAAATCCCAATCTAGTCGTATGTGATATTGCTGAAATTTCCAAAGTAGCTAGAGAGAATGAAATTCCAGTGGTAATCGATAATACTTTTGCTACTCCGATTCTACAACGTCCATTAGAATTAGGAGCCAGTGTTTCCCTTCATTCTACAACCAAGTACTTGAATGGTCATGGTACAACTGTATCCGGAATTCTTGCCTCAAATCTTTCTGAAGAACAAGAAAATCGACTAAAGTTCGTAAAGAGAAATTTAGGAGCTACTCAATCTCCTTTTGATAGCTTTCTTGTTATCCAAGGTATGAAGACTCTTCCTCTCAGAGTAGAAAAACATTGTGAGAATGCCCAGGTCATTGCCGAATATTTAGAAGACCACCCCAAAGTTGAAACTGTTCACTATCCTGGTTTAGGTTCACATCCTCAACATTCACTCGCCAAGAAACAAATGAGTGGCAAATTTGGAGGAATGGTCGCATGCGAACTTAAAGGAGGTATAGACGCTGGAACTGTCTTACAAAATAATGTAGAAGTATTTTCTTTAGCTGTATCTCTGGGATGTGTAGACTCGTTGATTCAACATCCAGCAAGTATGACCCACGCATCGGTTCCAAAAGAAATACGGCTACAAGGAGGAATCACTGATGGGTTGGTTCGCATTTCAGTTGGTTTAGAAGATACTGATGACTTAATCGAGGATCTTTCTCAAGCTCTATCAAAAATCAGCTAATCTATGTAGTTTTTTCAATGAATTCTTCTATGAGATTAGCGATCATTTCTGCACCTGTTGTATTTAGATGAAGATAATCTAAATGAAGCTTAAACCCAGCTTTCTTTGAGATGTTGTCCCAGCTCCGTAGAAAGAAATAGTGTTGTATAGCTGACCATACCATTAGTCTCATACCATTCTCATAAGCAAATTTAGGATTGGCAGGATTCTCCATAAGATATTTTATCATAATTTCTTGTAAAGGAAGACATTCGATGTCGAATTCTTTTGCAATTTCTTGAATGATTAGTGAATATTCATTAGTGTGCCCAAAGATATTACTCTCAGGTGATTCACCGATTGTAGGGAGAGTAAGTATGGCCAATTGAGCATTTGTTTCCTTTTTTAAACGTATGATCATATTTTCTAATGAAGATTTAAACCAATCAAGTTCTGGATCCTGGGGTAACTTCATACGTTTTACATAATCCTTCACATTCTTTGGTGAGAGAACAGCATTAGCGTCATTCGTCCCGATTAATATCGTGATATAATCTGGATTACAATCTATAATATCCTCCAATCTGTCTAAAACGTTCCACGCAAGATTTGAATTAATGCCCGCATTGACAAATTCAAACTCAGAACTCATACGCTCCTCTAATATCTTTACATAATCACAACTTATTCGACCATGAGTAATACTATCACCAACGCATACTACAACGGTTTTGGCCTTAAAATTTGAATGTTTTCTTAGGTTATACCTTTTAGGAGTGTTCTGGGGTAATTTCATGACTTGGTAGTTGATATAATAAGCAATGAGTAGTATTAATATAACTAAAGTAATGAAAATTGCTAGAATTGTCAGAAAGGGATCCAAAATCTCACTAGACATTTTCTTCATATCTTTGGAATGCTACATAGGTTACGGAAAACTGGAGAAAGAGAAATTTTCAAGAAATAAAAATTAACTGATGCTTTTGAGAGGAAATATTACCAAGCTAATCAAAAAAAGAGAGAGAAAAGCCGCTTTTAACGGCGTTTCCTTATGGATAACAGAGCAATTAATACAAAAGGAAGTATTACCAGCTCAAAACCCGGGGTTAGTGTCGGTGTTGTATCTGTTCCATCAGAGGTGGTGTCTGTATCATCTGGGATGGTAGTAGTCGTATCTTTTGGAGGTAGACCATCATCTGTAGCTTCCCACCAACAATCATCTGACCAGATTTGTCCTGTTTCATCAGTTACTATCAGGAATACTGTATACGGACCTTTTTCCTCAAATTGAAAATCGACAATCTCCGACCAATTTCCGAAGGCAGGAAGAATGATCGATGTATTGTAAAAGGACTCTTCGTCACCATTTGGTTTTTGCATCTTGGCCTCAATGAATACATCCTTCACTTGTGCGAAGTGTGAAATCACTACAAATTCCATTTGACCAGTTTCACCCACCTTGACATAGTAATCTTGGTGAATATGGACCTCGAAGACTTTATCATCTTCCCGTACATCGTAATAACACCCTGCTTCGTAGTAAATCCCATTAAGATTATCTCTTACGATGAGAGTGACATCATAATATCCTGGTGCAGAAAAAGTGTAGGTAAGTAAACGACTCCATGAATCCATTGAATTCATTGTAATATTTCCATCTGAAAAGATGATTTCACTCAGAGAAGTCCCTAATGGACCAATGATAGTAACTTCGACTGCAATGAATGTGTCATTTCCCAGGAATGATTGCACGTATACGTTCAGGTATTCAGGTTTACCAACTACAGCCACGAAATCTTGTTCGATGAATAGCAGAAAATCACCATCAGTTACTTCCCACCAACATGTTGCTTCCCAAGGTTTATCTTTATCATCGTAAAGTGTGAAAGAGACGTCATAATACCCAACTTCGGGGAAAGTATAGTCTATTTCATAGAACCAAAATTCTCCTGATAACAGAAATACTGATGAATTTTGGTATAAGGTTATCTCTGTTCCAGAGGGAAGAACCATCGTTATGAGAATTCTTACGGTCATGTTATGCTTAAAATTGGAAAAAGCTTCGAAGCCCATCCATCCCATATCAAATACACGAGCATAATTATCTTGATATATCTGTACAATAAAGAATTCTGGAATAAAGGGTTCACCTGGTTCAATTTTAATGTCATCGAGCAGCCATCCACGCATATTGTTAGCGACTTCATCAATAGTTTCAAAATGAAAACGAATTTTGACAGAGGCATTCTTATAGGAGGTTAAATTGAAAGCATACCAATGCCATTCTGTGTGGGCGGAAACATTTCCAATATTATCCCAGGAAAACCCATCATCTTCCGAGACATACACTTGCTTTCGATCGTAAAATTCTCCAGATTCAGTATCTGCATAACTTAGGAAGCTAAGAACAATATTTCCAGATAGCCCCGTAAGATCCATATTTTCGGAAATAAGATCTCCTGAATTATTAGTTTCCGTTCCATTTGCATCGAACGTTTCATAAGTTCCCGTTCGATTATCTCCATACCAAGCATAATACTTCCCACTGGGAACGTTGTCTACTGGATAGCTGGAAAGACTATTATATTCTATATGCCATAAACCGGTTGCTTTCCAAGGAATTAATGATCCTGATTCAAAATCTTCGTATAGATCATCTCCAAGAACAGCAACTCCTGTAGGCACAATATTTAACATCCCTAGTGCAAAAATCACTAGAAATAATCCTTGTGTTAATCGTAATCTCAAAAATCTCACCTTAGTAAAAGTAGTTAGTTACGAAAACTAACTTGACTCATAATCGAAGTAGAAATACCACTTTTAAACTCCACTGGAATGAAAATCCGCACAATTAATGATAATTTATTTATCACAATTTCAACTAGAATCCATACAATTTTGAGAAAATTCTATATAATCCTTAATAGAATCTTTATGAAAACCAATGTTTAAGGATAATAACACGCATGAGCTTCCGAAATATGGTCCTTTCAGGAAAATCTAGTCATCTTTTCATTGCTACCCTTCCCTCTTCCTATTTCTGGATTGCAGGTACTTTCTTCTTTCTCATCAAGGGCTTTCAATTAATCGAATATGCAAAAGAACAAGCTCTCTTAACTGGATTCTTGGGAACAACAGCGTTAGGTGACTTATTAATTGGTGTTTTTTATGCTACTCCTCCATTATTAGCCATTGGTCTCGTCGGCCAATTGATTGATAATCGGCCATATTTACTTGGTAAGATTACCTTAATCAGTTTGGTCATTTCATCATCTGCATTATTACTGTTTGTCATAGCACTAAAACTCCTTATCGCTCCAATAACTTTATCCCTCGTAACAGTGTTCTTGACTGGGCTTGCATGTCTTGCCACCGCAAGTCATACGACCTATGGGGCGGTCACAAAGTGGAGTCACCGCGGACGAGGATTTGCTGTTGGAAACTTAATATTCGGTATTACAATTGTAGGTCTACTTCTGATTTGTGGATATTTTAAACTGGATTTCTTTTTCTCTCTCTTCATAATTTCTATACTAGGATTTATAATTAGTATATTGTTCTATTATACTACTCGTGAATGGGTTTATTGGCAAAATGACGAGTGGCCGACTAAAACTTCACAAATATTAGTACGTCAATCAGTTAGGGCATATTTTTTTTCTCACATACTAATATACTTTATGCTGGGATTAACTATTGGAAGCTTAGCACAAGAAGGAGTCAAAGAAAATTATTCACACTTTTTGGGAATTGAATTAGGAGCTTTCGAAACTTTTTGGGCAATTGTCGTATTAGGAACTGTTATTTTTGTCATCCCAGCAGGAATTCTATCGGATAGGATCGGTAGAAAAGATTTAACAATTATGGCGACTTATGGAATCGTCTTGGCATCACTCATTGCTTCTTTACATGGATTAATAGATCCAAATTTTGATTCAATGGTTTATGTTCTAACTGCTTTTACGATAGGTGTTTCCTTTGCCTTTCTTCATCCTACTCTTGACAGCAGTCTATGGATTGATCTCTCTTCTAAAGATTCTATTGGACGGTATTGCGATATTAATGTCTACTCACTAGTCACAGGATTAGCAGCTGGATTCGGGATTAGTTATTTCTTTTTAAGTACTCTCATAGAATATAGAAACATTATGGTTCTCATGTATATCGGATTAGCTGTATTAGCAGTGCTTCCCTTATTCTGGGTTAGTGATTCGTTTCCCCCACTCGAATTCTTTCTATTATTGGTAATTAATGATGCAGGAGTACCGATTTTTCACTATTCCTTTGGCCGAAAAAAGGAATTGCAAATTGATCTTCCCTTGATATCTGGTGCTTTATCTGCGGTAGGGTCATTCATGCTAGAAGCAACTGGAGAAACGGGTGCAAAACTCAATTTAGTTAGACATGGAACACATTTTATCCTTTCAGATCAAAGCAGTGATATTGGGTTGACTGCAACGATATTTGCCAATAAAAATGATCCCGAGCTTCAGATAATTCTGTCAAAATTTCTACGACGATTCCGAAAAAGATTTTCCAAGGAGCTAAGTGAATGGAAAGGAGATATTTTAGCTTTTGAAGCAGCTATCGAGGACGCTGAAGAGATCTTTGGTCCTCTCATCACCATTGCGACTGATGATCCCATGATCACAACTTCGAAGAATCCAAGTTAATTTATATAGCATATACTTTTCATAGTATTTACATATAGGATACACATTATTTCAGTTAAGTTTTTAAATAGTACTTCCCATGTTTAGCTTACATCTACAATGGAGTTTCTTTCATGGCCGCAAGTTCGCGAACACCTCCTACTTTTGCTGAAGTTGCTTTTCCCTCCCTTATTCCTGTGATTCTGAGTTTGTATAAAGCCAAAGCTGAAGTTCGAGATAAGAAGAAACGTTCTCAATAGTATCTAGTAAATTAAATTTGATTTACTTACTCTGTCTACAATCTCATATCGAGATCGAAAATCTAAATTCGATATGTATTGATTCCTTTTATGTGCTGAACAGAAACCTACTTCCTTTTCTGATATTTTAGGAGTTGATATATTGAAAAAGAGAGGAATATAAGTAGCAATATCCTCAATTCTAACGAGAGAGCTGATGGGGGCTTTATCCTCCCATTGTCAATTGCAAATACTCTACTGAAAACTGTTTCCTCAATAAAGCCATCAGAAACCAGAGTAACAATCTTCAAACGACAGGAAGAACTATCGTAATGCAAGCTAGTATCCCACATATATGCAGTATTCAGTATGGGGAATTCGGTTATCTGTTCCCATTTTTTTCCATCATTTTCGGAGAAAAATAGGGAATAACTTACACTATAATCATGAGAATCAAGGGCGGGTAACCATTGGATCATTACTGTCCCCCGCAAGTATAGTCCACTAGTTGGATATACTATTTGAGGGGCTAAGATACGCCGGTTTATCGGTGGATTCAGATAAGTCAATGGAGCTAGATCTCTACTATTTTGAGATCCGTCTAGCGAATAGGGAACATCAACATACTCATCTCCATCATTATCAGGACTGACCCATTCATTCCAGTAATTAAAAACGATAATATTCGAACTACCATGATCTAATGCTTGAGAATTAACACTAGCTTGCAAATTTTCACTTGGAATATTGTTGATAAAGTCGTTATTCCTTACAATATTATTACCACTATCATAATCAAGATAGAACGCATAAGTATTGTTCCTAAGTATATTCTCAGAAATTTCATTATAATTGGAGTTCCCTAAGACTATCCCCATACCATAATTATTAATAACTTGATTTTCTTTTATTAATGCATCTCCAACTTCCTCAAGCATAATAATCGATCGATCACCAATTCCTACATTATTTAAAATTGCTAAGGGATCACCCTGATCGTTAATCTTGTTATCAACGATTGTGTTCTTCAGAATACTAATTTTCGACGAATAAGCAATAAAAATTCCTACCCCGTAATTATTCGAAATGATATTTTCAGAGAATTCACAGTCTTCTACCCATCTAATACGGCAAGGATCGAGATTATTCTCAAATAGATTCTCATGAATGATATTTCCATAGCCCCCTGAGATGTATAAACCTTGCTGGTCGTTGTTACTTATGGAATTACCTTGAATCATAAAGTTGAATGGATCATAGAACTCCATTCCTCTACTATTATTCATAAATATGTTATTTTCAATATTTAAATTTTCTCCCGACCAGGTAGTTAATCCTGAATTACTACAATTTGTAATTATATTGTTACTCATTATCCAACCATAAGATCCATGAATCGCTATGCCTCGATATTGACTATTAGATATCACATTATCCTTGAGAATCCCGTAGTTGGTATCATATCCGACGATTATCCCATGAGCATTGGTATTGATTTTATTCCCTGATATTTCACTGAAAGGTGACGATGTAAGATGGATTGCATCATTTAAAATATTAGAAATGGTATTATTGATAATTTTGTTATTCCCTATTCCATTACTGCTTTCAAGCCTAATGCCTTCGTTGTTATTAATTATAAAATTTCCTTTAATATGGCAATTAGAACTATCTATACAATTAATACCAGTTCTACTGTTATTAGACAAACTTACATTATGTACATTTATTTCACTAGATCTATAGATACCAATCCCTTGTGAAGTATTGGAAATGAATAGATTTGTAATATTAATTCTCTCACAATCAATTAAATATATTTGGCTTGCGTCAAGTGGAACTGTAAGATCGTGAATACCTTTCCAATAAATAAGTGGTTTATTATTTACAGTATTATTTTCCACCAAGGATTGCCCGATGATGTCCCTGTCAAAAAAAAATCCATGATTTATTACTGAATTATTGATGATTCTATTGTTACTAGACCTTTCTAACCAGATTCCATTGCCGTTGTTACTTACAATATTATTCGTGAAATTGCAGTTCCTAGCAGAACGTACCTCCAATCCACTATAAATATTATTCCTGATGGTATTGCTAGAAATAGTTCCAGCAAGGATGTCCCTAAGATATATTCCATCCATATTGTTTTCCACTATATTCCCCGAGATAACAGGGATAAATTGAGGAAAAGTAGATTCAATATATTCTATAGTAATATAATTCCATTCACAGACAAAAGAGAGATGATTATTCCCTCCAAGATCATTCCAATAACCCCCTCCTTCTATTGTCGCATAATCTTCCTCTCCACCAGCATCATTTGGCTCTCCTTCATACCAATTGGAATAAATATTATTTTCTCCTGTAACCCAAGACCAAGTTCCTTCAGTTTGCTCATCTGTATAGCCAATCCAAGCGGACCAGACGTTTTCCCCAATTAGCATTTGTACGATACTATTTTCTTCACTACTAGAAATCGTTACTAAGTGTCCATCCTGATCTTCACAATATGCCTGGGCCTCAGTCCACGTCATACCAGCAGTGATTAGTTGATAAACATGACCATCAAATAAAATGAGTTCAGGCTGATAACGAAAAGTAACGTAAATTCCCCTTCCAGCATTATCTTCAATGATATTATTCGAAATATTGACTACCGAACAATCTTCAATAGAAATCCCTTCTCCATTCTCAGTAATGTTATTGAAAGTGATGATACATTCCATCAAATCAGTAGCACGAATCCCAAATACATTGTTATTTGAGATCTGACTATTTAATATCGAGATATTAGTACAAGAATACAAAAAGACTCCTATGGATGCATATGATAGATTTTGATCATTGATCTGTAAATCATTACATTCTATCAGAATAATTTCCCCTGCTTTTGGGATTATCCCTCCGCTAACATCCTTCCAGTAAATTAGAGGTTTACCATTAACCGTATTATTCGTAACAACTGATTGAATATGATAATCATATGACCACCCCTCCATAACTAATCCTTGATGGAAAAAATGATTATTCAAGATAATATTATATCTTGAGTTAGTTAATAAAATTCCTGAACCTCTACCTGTTAGGTTATTATTTGAAATGAGATTTTCGTGAGAAAAAGCAAGTGATAAACTTGCCTCTGTACTATTTAGAATGTTATTTGCATTTATCACATTGTAACTAGAAGAATCTATCCTTATCCCTTGAACACAATTGAGTATAGAATTGTTATTTATTTTAAAAAAATCCGATTCCCTGAGTTGAAGACCAGTATAACAATTATCCATTGTATTACTATTTATTATAGAGGAGGGAGAGAATTCAGCACCTATTCCCTCAGAAGCAGAAAATAGTGTACAATTTGAAATGAGGACACCGTCTGAATTAGCTATTTGAATTCCAGAATAAGTTATATTCTGTATTGTACAATTTTTGACTTCAATACTGGAACAAGTTCTTATTAAGATCCCACAATCCGTATTTGTAAGAATTTGATCTCTAATGAGGATATCTTCACATTCAAGTAGTATAATTTGACCGTAGGAAGTACTAACAATTTCAATACCATTTACATTCTGTCTGAATAAAACAGGTTTATCATTTACAGTATTATTTTCCACTTCCAGCTGTTCAAAATCTTTGACTATCCATCCAGTGAAGTGAATACCATTATTTTCGAATTTATTACTTAAAATATTGTTATCAGGAGCCCCATAAAGATATAGTCCGCCTTCGGCATTATCAATTATTAAATTATTGGATATCAGATTATTAGTAGAACTTTCCAACTCGATCCCCCATCCGTTGTTCTTAGTAACATTATTTCTATTTATAGAATTGCTGGAGCTGCTTCCTAATCTAATTCCATAATATGAATTATTGAAAATTTCATTATCAATAATTACATTGAAGAAACAGCTATCAAGACTAAGCCCACCTTCCCACCCCCACCGGTCAGATGTAAATTGAGAATTATTATTGATTTTATTTTCAGAGATAAGACAATCCTCGCAATTATACAGTGTCACTCCATGACCATTATTGTTGATTTCATTAATTGTTATCCCGAGATTATTGGAAGAGTGAACTTCAAGCCCTCTACCCTCATTTTCACTCATATAATTATAATTAATATGGTCTTCACTCGAATCTTGGATCATGATACCTACATTACATTGTGTGCTTGTTGATTGTGTAATAGATCCATGGGTCACACCTCGAAAACTGATTCCAATATCTCCCCCAGTAAGAGTACAATTATCAATGTAGAAATATACGGATGTATCAGCAATATCGATGAGGATTTTCTCCTTAGAGGAATCCGCAAGAGTAAGATCCTTGATTAAATATGGATTATCAACGGTTCCATCTCCTGGCCAACTTTCTTCTAGGGCTTTTGCATGGAAATGAGTATCACCATTTATAGTGATTGATGAATCTACTGTACTCCGAGTAGATTCAGTTAAGGTTGATTCTGAACAATTGACTTCACCACAACACGGAAAGAAATGAGAATTAACGTTGATCTCTAGGAAGAGTGGTAGAGGATATAAAGAGATGACGAGTAATATGCAAATTATGGATTGACTATAATTTCTAGCCTTCTCTCTCATCTTAGAATTCCTATCCTTATATTGAAGGTATAAAATTCAAGTGCTCTAATCGGCCATTTAATACTTCCCACTTGTATAGCTGACTGACTAAATCAATTCAATAATCTGGGTGATATAAATACTATAGATGCTGTGTTATCAATATGTCTGATGATCTGGTTATTCGAGCATTTGCATTTTCGTATGAGGCCCATCGCGAAACAAAACGAAAAGCAACAAATATCCCGTATATAACGCATCCACTCAGCGTAGTAGTCAATTTAATGAAATCCTTTGTGAATACTGAGGAGTTGTTAGCAGCAGCTCTTCTTCATGATGTAGTAGAAGACGAGGATGTAACTTTTGAGCAATTAACGGAAGAATTCGGAGAACGGGTCTCTTCATTAGTTAAGGCTGTTTCAGAACCGAAATCACTTTCTAATTCTACTTCTGATCGTCGAAAATCATGGAATACACGAAAACAGCACACCATTAAATCTATGAAATCTGCCTCCCACGAAGTTAAGTTGTTAAGTTGTGCCGATAAGCTCGCTAATACAACCGATATGCTTAGAGATTATAAAAAAGTCGGTGAAGAAATTTGGCACCGATTTAATGCCCCAAAGGAAAGTCAAAAATGGTATTATACCTCTCTCATAGACGCCTATAAGTTGGGAAAGGAGACTATTGAGAAAACAAGTTTATATAAAGAATTCAGATTAAACGTGGAAAAATTATTTCCCGAATAGGAAAAAAAGGAAGAAAAAATAGGATCTATCTCGCTTAAATAGGTTGAATATAACCCCATTTTTCCAAAGCTTGTCTTAATTCCTTGTGACTTTCTGCTTTTTCTTCTAGCGTAATTCCATCCCTCACAGCTTCCAATGCTTGAACTGTTGCTTTTGCACCATCATGAGAACCATTTGGATGGCCATGAATTCCACCACCAACTTGGAGTGCCATGTTAGTGGTTCCATATACCTTCATTACTTCAGGCAGTACCCCAGGATGTAATCCACCAGATGCCACAGGTAGTGTGCCTTTTATCTTACCCCAATTTTGATATAAATTACGATCAGGATGTTCCTTCACTTCAGTTTCTAGAAGCATATCTCTCATATCAAGAACATCTTGTTTAGGAGAATCCAGCTTTCCTACGACAGTTCCAATGTGGATCTGGTCAACTCCTATAAGTCTCATGAGTTTAGCAAGCATATACATGGAGATTCCGTGGGTGTAGTGTTTTGTAAAAGTGGCATGCATGGCTCGATGCGCGTGGATAGCCATATCTAAGTCACCAGCTAGATTCCTAAGGGTCTGAACAGCTGCAAATCCTGTTGTGACAACATCTACCATAAAATAGCGAAAACCATTGTCGTGTAATAATTTCACTCTTCGTTCCATTTCATGAGTTTCTGCTGTAACGTTGATAAATGCATCCTTAATTTCTCCAGTTTCATTCTGCACTTTATCACGAGCTTTTGCCATTTTCGTTACACGATCTTCAAATCTATTCCATACCTGAGATGTTAAATTTTCATCATCTTTAATGGCATCTATTCCTCCACTCCATACATCAATTGCAACTTGTACATGTTGATCTGTTGTCATGCCAATTTTAGGTTTTGGAACACACGAGGTTATTGGTCCGACATCTTTTTTGAAAATTCTCTTGATTGCATCTACTCCCATATGGGGACCTTTACTTCCATTGACATAATCTACTGGTAAGGTTGTATCTATAAGTCGTAGATTTCGAACAGCTTTCATTCCGAATATATTTCCTGCAATTCCACTCATTAATTGTGGTACATTGTCCAATTCCCACAATTCAAGAGGATATGAGATTTTCACGTGATTATTGGTATTCCAGAAGGCTCTTGCTCGCTTCTTAAAGATTTCATCATCTAAAGTTTCTAAAGTGGTCCATGTACCTATACTGGACTCTGAGGCCAACCTTCCGATGAGATCATCTACTGAAACGGAGTCAGCTTTATCAAAATAGAAAAGGGCGACAAGATCATCATCCCTTGGTGTATAGTCTCTATCAATAAAATCGTGATACCATTCAATTTTTTCTTTGTCTTTAGTCACTTTTATTTCTCCTCATGGATAAATAATTCTTTATTTGCGTTAATTCGCAATTTATTAGTCACCGTGACGAGAATTGATGCTATTAATACGCATTCTGATACAACTTTCGGCATCAATGGAAACTAAGTAAAAATATCTTCGTAGGTGATTTCATAAAGTTTATCTGAAGCTTGAGTAAATTTCGTCACTTTTGGAATGTATAATTGTGTCTCCTGCTTGGTTATGACTGGAAAATTATAGTATTCGTTTGTATATCTTATAATTTTTCCCATGTTTTCCCTATTTTTCACAAATCTCATATGATCAGCAATTCTTTTCTTAACTCGCATTTCTGATAATTTAACAACCCCTGTGACCTTTTCATGTATGTAATCTTTGAAATGCGTATCGATTTCGACCCCAATACTATTTCTTCCACTCATCATCGCTGCTAACATTGTAGTTCCTGTACCGAGGAATGGGTCTAAAACAATATCATTATGTACTGAGAACATATTAATTAGTCTATAAGCCAACTCAAGCGGAAATGCTGCACTTCGTTCACGGGTTGCTGTGTTTTTAAGTACTTGCCCTACTCCTTTTAAATCCCAGGTATCAGAATACCATATATTCCGTTCTTCCCAGAAAAAAGCGCTCTTTCGACGCATATGTTTTTCTTTCTCGGTTTTAAATTCACGTTTTCCACCTTTCCTGAATATTAGAATATATTCATGCTCTAATGTCACATAAGCTCCTGGTGGAAGCATTCCAGACCCCATGAATTTATTGGGGGCATTAGTTGGTTTTCTCCATAAGATACACGGGAGAACATTAAATCCAAGCTTGGTACAATGACCAATTATTCTGGAATGATTCGAATATAATTGAAAGTTCCTCCCAATCGTCCGAACGGCATCACCAATATTAATACAGGCAATTCCCCCGGGAATTAAAACGCGATAGACCTCATCCCAGATCTTTTCTAATTCTTGGTGCATTAATTCAAATGCTAACATTCCTTTGTTATTTGATAATGCCGTTTCAATTTCAGGATTAAGTTTAATGAATAGGGAATCCCATAGTTCAATGATAGGATATACACACGATGTTACAACTAGAGCAACGCTATTTTCTTTCACTGTATTCATTTTTTGAGCATTAGCAATAATCAATTCGTGAGTTGTACGCATAATAAATTAACTTCTCCGAAAATTTGCATTATATGAAATTATTTGTGCTTTGAATTATTTTAAAGGGTGTACAACCCTATTCGCTAGTATAAAAAAAGGTTCGCTTTAAATAAAATTCTTATTGAGCTCTGTGAAAAGAGTATCAACCTCTTTAATCCCTTTCTTATAATAACCCCAAAAATCTCTTGCCTTAAAATTATCCTTTGACAATTTTTTATCTTTTAAAAATTCATGCAGTCCTTCAGCTGCCTTTTGAGACAATATAATTAATTTTAAACTTGGCAATTGATCGAAAAAATTCACTGTAACTTTTTCAAGTTGTGCTCCAACATTTAATGGGTGAATCTGATCGATTTTGTTGTTATTTGGAGTGATTAAAGTATAAGGAGGTGTTACTCTACCAATTAAACCTATGTAATGAAGTATTTCTGTTAGGGATCCTCTTAAATCCTCATTTATTGGATCAATAGATTTATTCGGAGAAGAATCAATAATTTGTGAACATAATTCTAAAATACGCTGATACTTGACCCCATCCAAATAGTACAACAAGTGTTTTTCACTATCATACCCATCTGGGAGAATTCTCACATGAATATCACGGATATATTGTATGGATTTAAATAACTTGGATAGAGAGGAGGAAAAATCATGAATCCATTCATCTATTATTTTTCATGATTCATTCCACAAGGAGGGGATAGTGGAACCGATAAACGTTAGAAGGTGATCGATTTCCTTCCAGCTTATTTTTTCATCCTTTAAAATGTCTTTAAGTGGTAAAAAAGCTTCTTTTATTCTCTTACCAGCAATTTCCATGTTGGTAATTGCGTCTAAGAATTCATGTTTGAGTATAAATTCCCCTTTAACTAAGTCTTCACAAGTTCCCTGATATGAAGAAATAAGTTCATATTTGTCTTTCATTTCTCCACCTCGATTGATAGCAATTTTCGATAAATGTTCAGGAAATTTAAGTTATTTGATTGCCGAACTTCACCCAATTGTAATTAAAACTTGTTTCAATAAACTTGAATACCCTATTAAAGCCGATCGTCCATTCTCTGTTATATAAACTAGGGTACGGGGTCTTAGATCAACGAATCCCTTCTCTTTATTGATAAATCCTTCTTCTTCCAATCTAGCAAGATGTGTATTCAAATTTCCTGATGTAACTCCTAATGTTTTCTGAATAGTCGAAAAAGCTAGTACAGAATTGAGATGAAGAAGCATTAGCACTCCTAGTCGAACTGGTTCATGAATTGGGGAAGAAAGATCCTCAAGTAACGATTCTAATGAGGGAGGATGTTGATTCATATTTTCACCAAATTCTACCTTTCATGTAAGTCGACCGATGGTAAAATAACTAATTATTCCTGAAAAAGAGAGGATTAATCCCAAGATACTACCAAATAACAATTGAGCTAATTCAATTGGTACAACTATCACAATAATAATCGCTAAGAATAGAGAAATTGCCCCAAGAATTATCAATCCGCTTCTAACTTTAGGATTCCCGGTTTCTACAAAAAGTAACTTGCTAGATATAACAAATCCCACACAGGCAAGTAATCCCCAAATTATGGTGATAAATTCACTGTTATTCACCCCCAAAAGCACTATCATTATATGAGCTAGCATAAATAAAGAAAGTGCTAGAATTCCAATTCTTTTATAGGCTTTATTCCAATTGATTATACCTGTTGAACCCATTGAGAAGGAAATTGCGGAAACGATAGGGACTAAATACAGCATCCATACGGAGAGGAACATGACTGGTTCTTGAGTAGGGGCTAAACTAGGATCTCCAGTAACCCCAAATATGAAAAAGGCTGGATCTACCCCCATAAATCTATTGAAAATATATGAGATCCATCCACCTATTATCGCAATAAATCCTGATATACTTAAAATTAACAAAAATCTGTTAAATTCAGCTTTATGTTGATAATTTTCCACTTTTTCCAGAATATCGATATGAGATTTCAGCTTTTCTATTGATGACATATAGACCTCTCCACAGGCTTATTCCTGTAAACTAATTATGTTTGATGATTCAATGTCCAGTTTGGAGTTGTTCGAGCTATTTTCCCTTTTCTAGACTTAGTTCATGATACAAGAACTAAACTCAATAAAATACTTTTGAATGAACTAGTCTTTGATATTCTGTTTAATCAGGTTCTGATGTCCAAATCTGAGATCCTAAGAGACTCAATCATTCAGATTCGATTTCTGGATAATCTTGTAAACTTTCTTCTGAAATATAAGGCTCAAGATGAACAATCATTGAGGCTTTCTCTTCCTGTTTTAAACGAGAGGCAACTTTTTCAGATATATGATGTCCCTCAAGAACAGAAAGGGAAGGGTTAACTAAAATGTGCAGATCTCCCATATATCCACCTTGTATTGAACGAACACGAATCAAATGAACTTCTTTTACTCCTTTGACATCTATTGCACATGCATGAATAGAACGTAATACGTCTTCAGGAGGAGCTTTATCAACCAATATATTCCAGCCCTCGAAGAATATAGTTAATCCAGTATAACCAATTAAAATGCAGATGATGATGGCCATTATCGAATCCAGCATACCTATTTGAAAGAAAGCAAAAACCATGCTAACTCCCACTAAAAGCGAGGAAAAAACATCTGTTCGAAAATTTTTTGCATTTGCAATCAAAGCTGGTGAATGAACCTTGTTTCCCACACCTAAGATGACGTAGGATATAAGTATCTTTAATGCCACACTAAATACAGCGATAATCAAACCAGAGATATGAAAGACAAATTCCTGTTGGGAAAAGAATTGATTTAAAGCAGTCATTAAGATTTGGATACTGGAATAAGTTATCAGTACAAAAATGCCAAGGGAGAAAAAAATCTCCATCTTTTCGTGACCATAAGGATGAGAGGTGTCAGGAGGTCTATTAGCTACCCGTACTCCGATATATGCAAAAATAGAGGTAATTATATCGAGAAATGAATCAACCCCATCAGCTAATAGGGCGGTACTACCGATTACAATACCAATTGCCAACTTGAGAACAGCTAATACTACATTCACTGAAACAGCTAGTGCTGTGGCAAAACGAATTAACTGCCTATCAGAATAGTTGGCTAGCAATGGTATACCCTCAAGTAAAGAAAAATTTCAATGCTTTAAGTAATTCGTGCATTTTACTTCCTGAATAAATTAATCAATCGAATGGAAGGAATTTAGGTTAATAATCTCGTTTCAGCTAAAGACTAAAAAAACCTTCCTTCTTCAGTATTCGTGGAGTTCAGGAGTAGTTTATCATAAGTTCAAACGATTTTTATGAATCCTTTGTCACGTCAGCCCTTTATTATACGAAAAAAAATTCCCCCAAGATACAATCACTCCTTTTAGAAGTTCCTTCAGCATCACCATTATCTATATTTGATGAAGATACTATTCATAAAACTGATTCACTTTCCGACGAATCAGGAAACATGTCTAGCTCAACATCTATTGAACGTGCAACGGAAAGTATAACAACGAGCCGAGAATCACTGCAAAAATCAAAGACGATATTAATACCATTAACCTTACCGCATTTTTATCCTGATGTTCCCATACCTGAGGAAGTATCCACTGCTCCAAAGAAGAAAACCAAAAAGAAAAAATCAAAAACAAAACAACTGCTTTTAGATGCTCTGACTAATAGCAAGAAGGAATTCACAAAAAGATCCAAGGGAAAACAAACGGATCAATTAAAAAAGTCCCAGAAAGTTTCTCGCATGTCAAAACGTCAAAGAAAGGAAATCGAATTCGACCGAACTATTGATTTAACTCAATTTATTCCAGAAGAAGGTCATAAAGTAAGAATCGACAGTCAGAAAACTGTGAATATTGAGAATTCTAGTCAAGAAATTAATATACCTGATATTAAACCTACGATACGATCAAGTATTCCAATTTTAACTGAATCGGATCAATTTCCTTTTACAACTCTATCAGAATGGCTTATTTGGCATAGTAATTTTCCAGAATTGGCTTTTGTACGTGAGGCATATGATCTAGATGCTGTACCGCTGGATTCAGATGAAATTTATTGGATAAGTGTCATGAATGAACCAGAATTTTTTAACTCCAATTGGAAGATGGCAGGATCGATAATTCATGATCTAAATTTGGCAAAGAAGCAAGGACCCCCTAGTGGAACTCCCGATTTTGATATGGATTTGGGATTGACCGAGGGATTTTCTACTCTATTTACAGATATTTATTTGATTCTCACAAAAATGCCGAATGGATTAAAAAATTATCGTTATCCAGTGCTGCAACTCGCTTTGAAAGGATTGCTGCTGCTTGATCTTGTATACTTAGACCAAGATATCTGGTTTGCTAAAGAATCAGAAGAGGAATTACATATAAGGATTAAAAACCTCGATGAATTTGTAGAACAACAGGAAGAAGAACTGGATTACGAAAATAATGTGAAAATTTTGATGGAAGCTAGTGTATGGCAGAAAGGAATTGTTTGCTTTGATCTGTTAATTACGAAATCCATTTATCTATCTAC
>JAEOTQ010000122.1 GCA_016839785.1 Candidatus Hodarchaeota archaeon
ATCAGCAGGGATGGAAGTCGATGTTCAAACTAGGAAAACATTTGATTCAGTAGCTCATAGATTGATTATTGATAAAGTTAAAGGAAAAATGCTGAATAAAGAAGATATGGATACTATTACTCAAGGTTTCATGAATGCCGAGATTTCTCCATCACATTCTTCAGCCTTCCTACTAAGTCAGCACTTTACAGAGTTTTCACTGGATGAAATAGAAGCGATGGCGCGTTCTTTTGCCGATTCAGGGAAAATTCATGATTTTGCGGCCCCTGTGTTTGATAAACACAGTATAGGAGGCGTTCCAGGAAATAAAATTACTCTATTGATTGTTCCTATTCTTGCAGCAGCAGGTTTACTTATACCTAAAACCTCTACTCACGCGATTACTTCCGCGAGTGGTACTGCGGATACCATGTCAGTTCTAGCTCCTGTAGAACTGAATGCTGATGAGGTTTTTGAGTTGGTCAAAAAAACCAAAGGATGTATTGTTTCAGGTCGTGATATGGGAATAGCTCCTGTAGTCGACAGAATTATCAAAGAAGCAGCATTTCCATTAGGTATTGACCCAGAATCATTATTTCTAGCAGGTATTTTAGCCAAGAAATTAGCTATGGGAGTTGATTTTATGTGTTTGGATATTCCTGTTGGTGGTGGAACGAAAGTGGAGAGTGAGGAAGATGGTAGAGCATTAGCACGTATGTTTGTTAGTTTAGCTGCTAGACTAGGTATTAAAGCCGAGGCAGGTCTCACCTATGCTAATGTACCCGTTGGACATAGTATAGGTCCAACTTTGGAGGCTGCAGAAGCGCTAGATGCCTTATCAGGAAAAGGACCTACCTCTTTAGTCGAAAAAAGTTGTGAACTAGCTGGGATTATTTTTGAACTGGCTGGTATGACTGGACGTGGTCTTGGTAAACCATATGCTGCAGATATATTACATAGTGGAAGAGCATTAAAAAAGATGCGAGAAATAATCGATGGACAAGGTGGTAATCCCGATATAACTTCTAAGGAACTTCGAGAGCAATTGAAGGACAAACCTTTTCTGTCTTATCTAGCTCCTGGAGATGGGTGGCCTCATACATGGAATAATTATGCATTGAAAGAGATTGCTCGAGCTGCAGGGGCACCAGGAGACCGATTAGCGGGAATCCAAATATTAACGAAGAAAGAATCCGTCCGTAAAGGTGAAGAAGTATTTCGTGTTTATGCATCCTCAGATTCAGCTTTGGACGAAGTTAGGGGGCTGATAGCAAAACTACGTCCCGTAATCGTTGAAAGTGTTCTTCTGGAAAGAATATCATAACTTCATGATTACTTTTATCGACCGATCCATGATCTTCGATGTGACATTTGGTTGTGAATTTTAAGTCATAGAGACACCACGATAGAACTGTGATCTAAAAACCTAAGTGAGGAAGCTAGAATTTTCTTTAGTCAATCATTAGCAGTTCAAGAGAATTTATTTGACAATACTTTAAAATAACAAAACCATTAAAAACAATACAACTAGATTTAACATAAGCCATTCAGGTGAACCGATTGCTAGAGAATGATGACGCTGAAATAATGGATAGGTTGACAGAAATTGAACGGATTCTGAAAGATGTTCAAAGCAGGATACCAGACTTGGAAGGACTTGCGGTCGTAACCAGAGATGGATTACCCATTGCAAGTGCTCTTTACACGAATACCGACGAAGATCGTATTTCTGCCATGACAGCAGCAAGTTTATCGCTCTCAGAAAGAGTGGTTGTTGAGCTAGAGAGAGGGATTATGGAACAAGTGATTATCACTGGATCTAATGGATTGGTTATCATTCGTGATTCTGGAGAACATGCCGTTCTAGTAGGCATTGCTCGAATCGATGCAAAATTAGGATTAATCTTGTTAGATATGAAGCGCGCAGCAAAAAAACTCGCCGCTATGATTTAATTCTCCTTCTCCGATATATAACTTACTTTCCCAGCTTCAATTTAGATTGCTATTCTACCTGTCGAATTTGTCCGACAATTAGTATTCATATACAAAAATACTTGAAGCTATTTTCTACAATCTTGAATTAACTTTTAGAGTAAACACTGGGATTTCTTATGAAGGATTCTACACATTTAATTATTGGTCTGGGGGAAGTGGGCACTGCAATTAAAGAGATTATCGAGGATGCTGGAAACAAATTTGATGTGCTTGATATCGACATTCGACCTCAAACATCCACATCGTTCGATTTTCTTCATTTGTGTTTTCCCGATTCAACAGATTTTGCAATCATTGCTAATGAATATTTGAAGGAATACTCGTCTTCAAATTCGATCGCAATTATACATTCAACAATTAATCCAGGAACTACTCAAAAAATAGCTGAATTTTTCCCAAGAGTGGCATATAGTCCGATCCGTGGAACACACCCGAATCTTAAACCTTATATTCTTCATTTTCAAAAATTTGTGGCAACTACTGATTCCGTGGTCGGAGCTACCGTAACAAAATTATATGAGTACTTAAATATCCCTATTACTCTCTTGGTTGAGGATCCTAAGTCACTTGAATTCGCTAAGAATTTGAATACTACTTTTTATATGCATTTAATTATCTTTACTCAAGCAGTGGCGAAGTTAGCAAAAGACAATGATTTGAATCTTACTACTATCACCGAATTTATTGAATCAACGGGAGATCGATGTCTTCTACCCTATGCTCAGGCAATCGGTGGTCATTGTCTAATTCCTAACGCAAAAACTCTATCAAAATATTTACCCTTAGCTGAATACTTGATAAAACATAATGAACAATTCACTGCGGAATTCAAAGGCGAGAAAATTCGATTTAAAGAAGGATCGAAAGATCCTTACTTCCCTAAATGGAAAAGATGCTAAAAATATCCATCATTGATGTATTATACGAGATTTATTCAAGAAAAGTTTTTCTTATCCTTGAAATTATTTTATAAAAACCTCTATAAGAGTGCTGATTGCTGAAAAGCTATCCTCTAAATTTCTCTTGTATCGGTTTATTAAGGAGTTTATGGTATATGGCAGAAAACAACAAAATGGCTTATTACGTTGGAACATTTGTATTTGTAATCGTTGGTTACTTCATTGCTTTATTTGTTCAGGATTTACTGTATAGTAACTTTCCCTCGGAACCCATTCTCGAAATATTTACTCTTGCTAGAGTGAGTGCGATATTTTCAGCCACTGTGTGGTTCATTTTCCTGTTTGTGGTCTACTGGGGTTCTACTCTGTTCATTGATTCTGGTGAAAGAACTGGATTAATTTCAATTACCTTTTTCATAACTCTTCTCATTGCTACATTTGGAATGGTCATGGCTTTTATAATCTTTGACTTAATCAATACCGCTTCAACAACTATAAATCTGGACTACATCCTAGACAGCTATTTCGGGGTTTTAAAGGAAAGTTTAGCTCCAGCTGTAGCAGCCACATTCGGTTATAGTAATAAATCGAAGTAGAAATTTAATTCCTCCCTTTCTTTTTTACTCGTATAGGTGAAGATATCGAATGAAAGACGTAGTCATTGTAGAAGCTGTTAGATCAGCAATAGGTACTTTTGGTGGTGCATTAAAAGATATGCAAGCCCCTGATATTGCTGCCGACGTTATGAAGGCCGCAATTGCACGAACTGGATTGGAGAACTTAGCAGAGCAAATCAATGATGTTAGATTTGGGTGTTGCGTGGAGGATAATCGCTATATGAATGTCACTCGGATTGCAGCATTACGAGCTGGAATTCCCAAAGAAGTACCTGCGGTTACCATCAATCGTGTGTGTACCTCCGCGATGGAAGCAATTGTTTCTGGGATGCATCAAATTCAAGCTGAACCTAGAAGCGAGATTATTCTTGCTGGCGGGGTTGAATCTATGAGTACTATCCCCTATTTATCTTACGACATGCGTTGGGGTTCACGTTATTTTGATAAGGTCTTTGTTGATGGAGTCATGGAGGGCCTTAAGGCTGGGGGTAATAAACTCATGGGAATGACCGCCGAAATTTTAGCTGCAGAATTTAAATTGACTAGAGAAGAGCTAGATGAAATTGCATATCGTTCTCATCAGAATGCATTAAAGGCTACATCTTCTGGCCGATTTAAGGATGAAATTGTGCCAATCGAGGTGAAAACTCGAAAAGGAACGACTAAATTTGAGGTAGACGAACATCCACGTGATTATACTCCAGAACAATTAGCGAAGATGCGTCCAGTGTTCAAAAAAGACGGAGTCGTAACTTCTGGAAATGCTTCAGGGATTAACGACGGAGCAGCTGCAATCTTAATCATGAGTGAATCCAAAGCTGAGGATCTGGGATTGAAACCATTAGCAAAAATTGTAGGGTATGGTATCGGTGGGGTTGAACCTGATCGTATGGGAATGGGACCAGTTCCTGCAACTAAAAACTTGTTTTCTAAAACATCAGAATATTCTTTTGATGATGTTGGACTTATTGAAATGAATGAGGCGTTCGCGGCAACTTATCTTGCTGCTGAACGAGAAATGGGTTTTGATAGAAAAATTGCTAATGTAAATGGTTCGGGGATAGGTTTAGGTCATCCTGTGGGTTGTACTGGCTCACGTATCACCGTTACCCTAATACATGAGATGATTAAACGTCAGGAATCTGTCGGCTTATCCACATTATGTGGTGGGGGTGGACTAGGTATGTCTCTTTTACTCACACGAGAGAAATAGTCTTTTTCAAAGAAATCATCCAATGTGGGACGCGTTTCCCACTCCCTTCTCTTTTTCGAACTAATTTTAGTCAGTACATGCAGATTTCGCGAGGTACTTCTGCTACAATCAAATTGAATTTTGAAACAGGCTTTATCAGGAGTACATTCACCCTCAAAGAGATAATTATCATCAGTTTGAATTTTTAATTGACCAACTTTTGGATGGCGACAATAGCAGAGTATTCTTTCTTTTCCACTATTGTTGGTCTTTTCTAGTTCTCTGAAGAATGAATCAAAGGGCATTTGAAGTGATCCTATGTCATCGCTACTGTAGTAGGAACAAAGTCATTCTTTATTTAAAAATGTATGATTTAAGTCGGCTTAAAAACTTATTTGTTTTCATTTCTTTTTTATCAATTTATATTCTCAGGTTTGGTTCATTGATTGCCTGAGTAGTCATTGATGGAATGATTATTTTGAATGAAGACACGAAAGAACGATCTATTGAGGTAAATTAATTTACTGAATCAATCCTACATTTAAATAAGACCTAACGAGAAGTCTAATTGAAAAATAGATGTGACTGTAATTCCTGAGGGCTACCCCTAAATCATGGTCATCTTTGTTCCTTAATCCACTATTAATCAGAATTTAGAGATCAAATCTGTACTAATTCACTCCTTAATTAAGTTTGAATCGGCTTAATACTCTATTAACCCTCGATTCTTTTTTATGAAGGAATGTTCTTGGTAAGAAGAAATGCAAGAAGAGAATTTCACTTGTTATACCAATTTTGGACATCCGAACATAGTCATCGAAGTGTAAACTTATATGACAAGTATTGAAAAATGATGTTTTATGAGTAATTCCCTTTTATCTGGTGGAAACCATTATGATTTGCTGATTAATTGGGACAAAAGGTTAGCCAACGAGATTCCATTTCTTACTAATGCTTTTTCTGAACATTTACCAGCTAGAAGTTCAATCTTATCGGTTGGTTGTGGAACAGGAAGGCATCTAGAAGAATTAAGTAAATCGTTCGAGAGTACCCTGATTGGCACTGATCTTGATCCTACTATGATTGAGGAGGCTAGAAAAAGATTTCCTGAAGCTGAACTTATCGTAGGGGATTTTCTTGATCCTAAATTATTCCAAGGGAGAAAATTTGACGCTATCTACAGTTTAGGAAATTCAATCGGTTTGATTGCAGCTTCTTCTTTATCATTTAAGCCAGTTATAAACAAGCTCAGCTCTCACCTAAAAACTTCTGGAATCTTAGTATTTCAAATATTAAATACTATGAAGGAGCGAAACGGGTGGTCATCTCCGAGAAGTGTTCGGATGTCTGAAGGTGAATATGTTTTTCTAAGAGGATTTACGACTACAGAGAATTTCATCCATCCTGAAATCGTTACTCTTTTTCGCTCTTCAGAAGTTTCTGATTACGAATTAGTTACAACAGGGAAAACTAATATTCCACGAATATCTGTACAGAAGATGAAACAATTATTGGAAGAGGCTGACTTAAATGAAATTAAAGTGTATGGCAATTATCAAAAGGATTCATTTGATGAGTTCTCTTCACCTGATATGATATTTTCATGTGAGAAATCTGGATAGGTGAGTACCTTCTTCGTTGTCACAAACAAAAAACTAGAAAATATTGATCCTAATCTGTCTCACATCAATTTTGCTAATTCTTGGTCTATATATTATGATAAAGGAATTATTAATGGTAAGAATTATTTATACACTGGATCAAATAGGAATCCTTATCTCAACGAAATTTTTCTGTGTGCAAGTCCTGAAGAAATACGGTTGGAGGAATTTTTTGATGTTTCGGACGGGTATTGCATAATACTTTTTCTAGACTGCGAAATCATTGTTCTCACCGATCGATATGGAAAAATTCCCATTTTTTATAGTAAATCAAAAGTTAGCATTATTCTTACCACAGACCTTGATGACGACTTTTCAGAAGAATTAATACTTCTAAATCCAAATAAGTATATTTCTATTGATTTAAACTCTGATACTATTGAATTAACGGATAAACCTCCAATCGTTGCTTATTCTCATCAAACTGATGAAGCTGGATTCATTAAACATCTCTCTAGAGAAAGTGAAACTGCTGTTATGAATTCGATCGGGAAATACCGCAATATTGGCCTTCTCTATTCTGGCGGTGTTGATTCCTCCATCATTGCGTTGATTTTGAAGAAGAATAATGTTCCTTTCACCGCGTATGTAGTTGGAGTAGCTAACTCTCCAGATGTAATTATGGCACAAAGAGCTTCTAAAATATTGGATATCGATCTTCAAATCGTGTTAATAGATGAATATCTAGTCGAGAGAGATTTGAAGGAAATTGATGAAATCATCCAGACTAAACTATTTTCTACTACAATAACCACAGTGCCTAGAGTTGTGTCACTAGAAGTAGCTATAGTTCTTTATTTTGGAATTAAAAAAGCCTCCGAAGATGAATGTGATGTCATTTTTTCTGCAATTGGGACTGAGGAATTCTTTATAGGATTTTCTCTTGAATCACGACACTTAGACCAGAATAGAACATTATTAGATATTACTCTTAGAAAGATGGAATCAATCTACACTCGAGATATGTATAGAAATTATCGCTTATCATCTCACTTCAACATTGGATTGAAGACCCCATTTGTTTCAACTAAACTATATGAACTTGCGTTAGCTATTCCTATAAAGCTGAAAGTTCAAAATGAGATTAAAAAGTTTATTTGGAGAAGAACTGGCCTCTCAATGGGATTACCTAAAGAAATTGCTGACAGAAAAAACAAAGCAACCCAATTTGGTAGTTCATCTAGCAAATTGATCTCTAAATTGGCTAAAAAACATGGACACAAATACAAATCTGATTTTATTTTACAATTTCTTCCATAATCGGTTGATTGATGAAAAAAGATAAACAATCTGAACATTAATCAACGAAATTACGGCAAAAGTTAACGATGCGCAATGTTTATAAATGTTGAACAACCGCAATAATCTGATTTATATTATACATGCTAAATAAATTTAGGGTTGTTAAAAGATGAAAAAATCTGGAATTATGTTTTGTGGTTTCATTATCGGGTTTATAATCATTCAATTTTGTATGACCAGTAATGTCTTTGCCGATGAGACTGTGTTTATAACAAGTTATTGGAATACTACTGATTATACAAGTAGCCTCGGACTGGATGATTGGAATGAAGCTGGAAGTGTTGGGTTCAGTATATCTGGTTATAAGGGTAATATTTATGTGAAAAACGACCATCAAAATCTATATTTAGGAGTTCTCATACTAGGAGAACTTAATAGTAGTGTCACCTGGAGAGTTAATTTCGACATTGACTCTGATGGCTATTGGGCTGAAGATGCGAAGGAATTAAGGGTAATAGAGGATGGTATTAATGAGTACCAGCTTGAGATTGATGACCAACGCTATCTTCAAGGTGATCCTATTCCTTACAGTGACTCTCAACCAGACGATTTTACCGCAAAATTGAGGAGTCTAGAATATTTTGGTGAAAATTACAGTATCTTTGAATTAACAGTGCCTCTACAATCTGATGATCTTCTCAATGATTTGCAGGTAACAAATCCTGAAGAGAGTATAATTGGAGTCTCATTGGATGTTTTCAATGAAGATTTAGGTTTTAATGGGACATGGAAAGGAAATTCCTATCCAAATTATGCTAATTCTGTGAATTATGCACAGATTATATTTGCAGGACCTCAGGATCGACAAATTCCTATCTTTCAAGAGGAACCTCCCCTTGTTACAACAACAACGACGGAGGATGAAGATAGAGTGCCACTAGAAGGTGGTGCAGCTGACGGGTTTGAACTATGGATTGGGTTACTTAGTATAGGATTTATATCTTACACTTTATATTGGAGGAGGAGAAACAGTTGAAAAAACAAACAATTTTTTCACTTGGAGTAATTATTCTTGTTTTTGGGTCAATCTTTCCATTATACACGACTCGTGCTTCCAATGATGATATGACTACATTTTATGGGAGTATTTATGATAATGCACTTGCGATTAGAAATCGCTATCTCCATAGTGGTTCAGGGGCGTTAAGAGAACAAACTAGCGGTCAAATAATTAAAACCAAAACCAATTTGCTTATTGCTTCCACTTTATTAAATGAATTCAATCTTGGAGGTTCAATTGTATTTCGAGATATTGCTCAATCCATCATTCGGGCAAGTACACAATTTTTTGATGAAGCATATACCAGTGATAATGCAGGCTGGGTTAGTTATTACGATTTCTCAAAAGCTGAGAATAGCTATGTAAAAAGCCAAAAGTTTACCCATGATCAATTTTTAATGATCCTGAGTCTTGCACTAAGTTATCCGAATTTAGCCTCTGATAATGAGTACAGATATGATTATATTGAAGGTATATCTGAAACTTTGGGCTTTATTAATCGAAATTTACTGGGGAATGAAAATGGGTGGATTGATTCATTATTTACAGTTAATCGAACAAGTTATTCAAGAAATTACTTCCGAATAATCGAGAATGTTTGCTGGACTATCTGGACCATTCTTTCATTCCCTGGATCAATTGATTCTCCTTTTTCTACTAGCAGTATATCACAAATAATGAATTTAATTCATTCTAACGGGACATATAACGGCGCTGTATTTAATGTATTGTCTCCTGCTTGGGATTCCTCTGACAATGTTATAAAACTTCGGACTAATGCCTTGTATGCAATCGTCAATCTCATGCTTTATGAAGAGACTAATAATACAGATTTTCTTGATCGAGGAAAAGCTGTTTTTGATTTTATTCGAATATATATGTACGATAGAGGTTTTGGAGGATTCTTTGATGTTGTAGATGAAGATGGGATGTTAGTAGTACAAAGGAAAAGTGTAATAGGGAATTCTTTGGCGTGTTTACTATCCAATAAATTACTAAAGTTTTTTCCAGCGAATAAGACATTAGAAACTACACTAGTTCGTACAAATAGATTCATCGAAGAAAATCTTTTCGATAAAAGTTCAGGTTTGTATTATATTACAAGTGAACGAACTGGTTTGCCTTTGAAGCAGTATACTTTAATGAGTGATGTAATTCGATTATGGCAGAGAGAAAACTCTTTACATATCATAAATGGATCGATGTTGTCAGAAGTTTCATTTGGAGAGAAGATAAAAATTGATTTACACCTTTATAACCCCGACAACTTGAACTATACAATTTTCATTGAAGGAGAGGAAGTAAAATCACTAAATTTTACTTCAAGTGACTCTCACCATACAGTTTACTTAAATCTAAAAGATGATGCCCGAATAGGATATTCTGATATACAGATGCATCTTAAAGTCTTATCAGGAATAATAGATCAAAGTGATTCCTTAACTATTAAAATAGGATCTGATCGACGCCTTCCACAAGGATTAGTTTATTTGATAGCTTTAGGAATCTTAGTGGGAATTGTCGTTGTCGTTCGTTATCCTCCTAGAAATCTTGAAGAGTTATTAACACGGATAAGTGCTATAAGCGCAATCGAAGAAGATTCAGGTGAATCCTCTGTAAGCGAACCGTCTCCAAATAAGGAAACCTCGAAGTGAGGATTCGAAAAATGGAGAATTCAAAAGATACAATAAAATGTCCAGCCTGCAGAGCTGATATTCTTTCCCATGCAAAATTTTGTACAAAATGCGGAACAGAAATCGGGTTATGTCAGCCAGCTAGCGAACCTATTTCCCCTGACCCCCAGGAAACTAGACAGGAGGAACCTCAACCTCAAATTCCGTTTGTGAGGGAAAAAGTGGATATAATTCGAAATCTATGGATATTCTTCAGAACACATTTTTCTCAAATCTTTATCGGCGTGGGGGTATTGAGTCTTATTTCAGCGATCGCTTTTATTCTTATCGCTTTAATTCCACAGGAATTCATAACAGATGTTGGTATTCCACCCGTAGAAGGCATTTTCTTTGACGTATTTGTAATTTTAAGTTTTATTCTAATGATTTGCAAAGAAATTACTTATTTTCTGGGGATTGTACCAAAAAAGAAGATTATCGACAAATGGTTTTCACTTATCATATTACTTCTCTTGTGGGTTAATCTAATCACTTTCGGGTTAGGTCTAGTAGAAACTAGTGTTTTTTATGATTTAGGTGGGACTTTACAACTAATATTTATTGTTTTTAGTGGAATAGACTTTACTATTGCATTCATTTATTTTGTACGGTATAGGAATCCACTTTTTTCCAGTACATTCGTGATTTCCATTATGACAATTATTTACCTTCAACAATGGATAATCCCGGTAGAACCAGCCATATATACTGCGATAATTCTTATAGCTACAATCCTATTAATCTTAATCACTCTCATCACAAAAGATCTGATCCCCTCTATTGGAACAATGATTTTAGTTCCTATGATGCTTCTATCTCCCTATATTTTGAGTAATACATCGATTATTGCAATTTCAATTCTTTTGGGGTCATTCCCCCTTATTGATGTTTACTTGAGTAACAGAGCGAGAAAAGAATCCTTGAATTTCAATAAAGGTCTGAGTGTTCTTTCTAATGTCTCCTGCTTATTTGGTATAATTACTCTCGGATTTATGGTATTTTATGGGTATCTCGCAGAAGAATCATATCTCATTCTCCTTTCCACTTTAATATTGGTTTTATTACTTTTAAAAATGCGGTTTAAGCAAGCTCTCCTGTTTCCTTTTAGGGATTGGACCTTAATCTTGATTTTGATATTTTTCATTGCATTCTTTGATATGATTAGTATTGATCTAATAATTCTGACTGGGATAGCTGGAATATTAACTCTATTTGTGTCCTACAATTTTTTTGAATATACAAGCACTAAGAGACCAAACATTATCCAGTTTTCAGAATTTCTTCTTTTGACTGCGTTAGTAATCATATCAATAACAAAGATTGAATTTATTCCCAAAAGTAGTTTTTTTATCTTTCCTTTGTTAAGTTTGTTGATCTTACTCTACCGTGGAACAGATTTTGATCATTCTTCTATCAGATTATTTGTTTTTGGGTTTATATCCTTATTCATTCTAAGTTTTTTACTGCATCCCTCATATGATTGGATCTCAATCCCCATTTTCTCATTGATCGCGTTGGAAGGAACCTTATGCGTTACAATTTTCCATGAGATGGGAGAAAATGTAAGTTTTCATATTGATTTAAGTATTGTAACAATTTTATTAGAAATAGACTTACTTGTCCTAATGTTGGGAACGACAACAGCATTAGAAATGATATATCCTGTAATAATGCTCATTATTGTCATGTTACTGATTTGTGGAATTCAAGTGAGGAAACCTCTCAAAGAGAATTTCGTCTGGGTAAATTCGACTTATCTCATCACCTTTGGCCTAATGACGTATTGGAACGAATTTGAGCCGATTTTAACGTTAATAATAGTTTTCATGACTTTAATTCCTCTGGTTTTAGAAAAACTTACCTTCAAGAAGATAGATGTTCGGGCACAATTAGAAAGAGCAAATCAGTCACATAATTTCAATATAGCGTTAACCGCGGTTGGGTTAACCCTTGTTATCCTTTTTGAAGAACTTAATCCAGTGAGTCATGCAATTTTACTTCTTCTGGGGCCTATTGTCTGGATTGTCGTATCCCTCAGAAATAAAATCGATAATTCTACAAATTTGTTGTTAATTGTAATTTCTCCAGGGATTATCTATTTATTTGAGTTGATTATCCATACTACAATCTTCACGCCTGTTACCGAGGTAATCTACTTATATTCAACATTGATCGTGATTGCAACTCCTGCGATTCTGCTTCAAAGTATAAAATTCTTCAAAAAAGGGAGTTTGACAGAAAGTAGAGTCAATCCCTTTATTATGATGACTGTTATCTATAGCGTCTTGATAACTTATTCTACATGGATTTACGAGCTTGATGTAGAGACTGTATCGCTTTTATACCTCGTCTTATTGGTAATTATCGTTATCTCATCATTCCTGATTACTTGGCAATATGAATCAACATTACTTGTGATAACTACGTTTTTACCCTCAGTAATGTTTTCTTATGATGTAGATTTTCCCCAATTGGTTTTATACATATTACCCATAATCCCACTTTGTTTTAATATTGGTATAGCCTTCAAACGAATGAAATCTGTCCTTGCTGTAAAGCTTCATGAAACTCTAATGGTTATATACCTGATCTTCTTCATTCTCATGTATCCTGTTAAAATACTTGAGTATACGATATTTCTTGCAACACTACTCCTAATTTCATGGCAAATTCTTGGAACATTAAATCGAAAATTAGACTCTAGTCTTTTAGAAATCACTAGTTTTCTCAACACAATTTTGGTTCTAACTCTCGCAATCTTTATCGATTCTTATCTTCCAGAAACTATTCTTGTTGAGGGAAATATCATTTTGAACTTGAATGCCATTTTTCTCTTTCTTTCTTGTTTAATAATTGCTCTTTCAACTATTTTAGGTATTATTTATTGGCAGGTCAAACATGAATCGGTGAAACTCCCGATACTATTATCTGGATCCTTGGTGGCTAATTTCTTATCTTTACTTCTGGTTATAGTATCCCTATTACTCCGGACAACAGATCTCACCCTTGTTGAGATTGCTCTTGGATTCTTAATTATCTCGAGTAGTTTACTATTCCTCGGTCTATTAACAAACTTCCGATTTACTAGATTAAATTCAGAGATAATTTCAAGTATAGCTATCTCCACTTCTCTCTGGGTTTTGATTACATCCACATTTTTCCATAATATTGAAGTTATTTTCCTTTGGATACTATTTGCACCCATTTTGGTTGCTCATTATTTACATAAAAAGGAATTTAGTTATCTCTCCGTTGGAATAGTATTCTATACTCTTACAAGCATACGATTACTAGAAATTATCCTAGATTCGCTACAAACAGGAATCACAAATTGGCTAGGAATCTTAGGTTTAGTCCTTCTCGGAGTAGAGCTGCTATCAATTGGGATTTATACCGTAATGGAAAGTTAAGCACTTTCGAACTGCATAATACCTTAGAGGACAGAAGTGGGTGGATTTATTATACATCCTAAGATGTAACAATTCTACCTTTAATCTCGTCCTTATGCAAAGATAGCTGATTAAAATGCCAGATAAATTTCAAAATAGACTTGATCCGACGGGTGAGCCAATACTAACGTTTATAAATGCTATTTGTGATGAGGTAGGGCCGAGAATCAGTGGTTCTGAGGCAGAAAAAAAAGCAGGAGAAATTATTTACAACCAAATGGCTGGTTTTTGTGATTCTGTTGAGAAGGAATACTTTTCTTGTAGACCTGGGGGATTTCTTGATTTCATCAAAATCACAGCACTCTTTTACTATATTGGTATTTTCTTTTATTTCTTTTACCCAATTCTCACTTCACTATTTCTATTCATGGGTCTAGCGATTTATTTCTTACAGCAGATTCTTTTGTATGAAGTAGTAGATTTTCTTTTCCCTGAAATATCAACCTTCCATGTTGTGGGGAAAATTAAACCAAAAAACCCCCCTAAGAAACTAGTTTTACTTTCAGGTCATCACGATTCGGCATACGAGTTTCCTCTCTTTGGGAAATTAGGAGAAAGATCAGCTTACCTTATTGTATTTACAGTAGTAATTGTGCTTATTAATTTTATAATAAGTCTGCTAAAAGCGTTTATTCCAAACCAGGAGTTATTTCTGATCTTAGATCCAGCCCAAATTGCGTTCTCGTTTCTGGGAATAGTATTCGTTACAATTATCACTCTCTTTCTTAGGTCAAACAAGATAGTGATGGGAGCAAATGACAA
>JAEOTQ010000123.1 GCA_016839785.1 Candidatus Hodarchaeota archaeon
AAAAAACCGTGAAGGGAGAAAATCTAGTGATTAGGTTATACCTTGATCTTCTAAGAAGAGGGTTCTCATTTGGTACATCCCCAAAAGACCTGGCTCGGTAGGGTAGGATGTGATTTCTTTCTTCTTTCCTATTTCTTCTACAAGAAACTCTTGGATTCGTATCCAAGGGGCCATCGGCTCATTGCCTAGATACTGATAGAGCTGCTCTATATACTGATTGACCATCGTCCCTTCATAACCTTTACCAAACCCTGGGTGCCCCTCTGGATAGAAGATTGCATGTTCTGTGGTGGAGAGATGCAGCAACATTAGATCTGCGTATCTGTTATTTAACCTGTGTTAAATGGCTGAATTGTAAAGCATAAGCTTTATCCATTTCCATTTTCTAGCCTGTCCTCGAGAATCCATATTTCATTCTGAATTTAATTTAACATAAAGGTCGAAATTTGTCTATGGTTGCAGAAAATCAGAATAAAAAAGCATATTCAACACTGATTGAACAATATCCGTTAAAATTCGTGACCCCTACAAGAATCTTTCAAAATATACACAGAGGGGACAGAATTTTTGTACACACAGGATGCGGTGAACCCCAATTCTTGATAAAATCACTTGCCCAATATTTAAAGAAGCATCCAAAAGCTTTCTTTGATACAGAGGTTCTATCTTGGTATAACTTGGGTGTTACTCCATATACAGACGCTGCATATCAAATAAATTTCAGACACAACTCATTTTTCGTTGCAGATTCTACTCGAGATGCTGTTAATAGTGGTCTTTCCGATTATACACCAATTTTTCTTTCGAAAACACCTAGTCTATTTTACAGTGGATTAGTTCCGATAGATGTCGCACTAATTCAAGTATCCCCCCCAGACGACCATGGATATGTAAACCTTGGGGTTTCTGTTGATATTGTGAAATCTGCAATCGATAATGCAGGTATTGTCATTGCACAAATGAATAAACACATGCCTCGAATACATGGAGATGGGTTTTTGCACATTAAGGATATTGATTACATTATACCTTTTGATGAACCTATTTTAGAATTCAAGCAAGAACCAACGAGTGATGAGGTAGCAAATAAAATTGGACAATATGTTTCTCGATTAATCCAAGATGGAGATACAATACAAGTTGGTTACGGAAGTATACCAAATGCTGTAATGGCGAATTTAAAAGAGAAAAAGCACCTAGGTGTTCATACAGAACTTGTAAGTGATGGTCTTGTTCAATTAATGAAGTTAGGAGTTATCGACAATACAAAAAAATCTATCAATCGTGGAAAATCTGTAGCGTCTTTTTGTATGGGATCTCAAGCAACCTATGGGTTTATTCATGACAACCCCTCCATTGAACTCCGTCGGATTGAATATACGAACGATCCGCTAAATATTGCCCAACACGATAATATGACCGCTATTAATAGTGGTTTGCAAATAGATCTTACTGGACAGGCTTCTTCCGAGTCCATTGGTAAAACATTCTATTCTGGTATTGGTGGTCAAGCAGATTTCATGCGTGGAGCAATTCTGGCTAATAGGGGAAAATCAATCTTAACCATACAATCCACTGCAGATAATAGAAAAACATCACGAATTGTACCATTCCTATCTGAAGGTGCGGGTGTTACCCTTAATCGTGGAGACATCCATTATGTAATTACTGAATACGGTATTGGTTATTTACATGGAAAAAACATACGTGAACGTGCAATGCAATTAATCTCTATTGCACACCCTAAATTCAGACCACAACTTATCAAAGAAGCAAAAAAAGCCAATTTAATTTATTCTGATCAGGCTTTTATTCCAGGTAAAAAAGGAGAATATCCTGAACATCTGGAAACCTGGCGTACTACCACACGTGGTCTTGAAATATTACTCCGACCTGTTAAAATTAGTGATGAACCACTTTTGAAGGACTTTTTCTACGACCTGTCTGATCAATCACTTTATCGTCGATTTATGAGTGTCAGAAAAGATATACCTCATTCTCGGTTACAGGATTTTTGCATTATCGATTTTTCCACAGAAATTGTTGTCCTTGCTGTTATATCTAAAGGTATATCACAAGAGATTGTAGGTGTGGGTCAATATGGAATTGATCAGCATTCTCATACAGCGGAAGCTGCATTTGTTGTCAAAGATGACTATCATAGAAAGGGTATTGGAACAGAATTAATGAAATACCTTACTTATCTAGCGAAATCTGCTGGATTACTTGGATTTAGTGCCGAGGTACTATTAGAGAACAGAGGTATGCTCACTTTATTCGAGAAGTTGTTCCCTAACTTGGATAAACGACTTACTGAAGGTGTTTATGAGCTCCGGATGACTTTTTAACATCTAATCTGGAATGACAATCATCATTATATTGAAGAAGGATAATCAATATTATAAAAGAACTAAAATCAAATTATTCCTGCATAAATTTACTTAGAATCGAATAAATCTTGATCCTCTGGATTGTAGGACATGGAGAATAAGTATCGTATGCTAGAAATCAAAGCTCCGAACATAAAACATTTATTTGAACCGAAATCAATTGCAATCATCGGTGCATCATCGAATCGAAATAAAATTGGCTATAAAGTAGTCGATAATATTGTAGCATCAGGTTATCAAGGAAAGATTTATCCCGTTAATCCAAAGGGTGGAACAATCCTTGATTCCAAAGTTTACACATCAATAGAATCAATAGATGATACGATTGATCTTGCCACTATCTGTGTTCCAGCAAAATACGTATTTGATTCATTAAAGAGTTGTGCAAAGAAGAAAACAAAATTTGTTTCAATAATTACTAGTGGTTTTTCTGAAATTGGAAATCTAGAAGGGGAGGAAGAATTAGTTAATTTTGCCAGAGAGAATGGAATGCGATTGCTTGGTCCAAATATCTTCGGAATTTTCTCTGCTAAAGCACCTGTAAACGCCACTTTTGGTTACAAGCACATTGAACCCGGATCAGTCGCTATTGTCACACAATCAGGAGCTCTGGGAGTAGCGATGATTGGTAAAACTGCTACTGAGGGAATCGGACTATCAGCGATCGTTTCAGTCGGAAATAAGTGTGATATTGATGAAGCTGACCTGATTGAATATTTCATCACTGATGATAATACTCGAGTTATTTTATTATATATTGAGGGACTTAAACGTGGGAATAGACTGACACAAGTTCTTGAAAAGGCCACAAAAATCAAACCCGTTATCATCATAAAATCGGGCAGATCAAAACGTGGTGCAATGGCAGCTGCCTCCCATACTGGATCATTAGCAGGAGCAGATAATGTTTTCACCGATATAATTTCACGACAAGTTGGCGCGTTAAGAGCTTTAAGTGTACAGGAAGCATTAAACTGGGCTAAGTTTTTAGCTATCCAAAAAAGTCTTCCAGTAGGAGAAAATGCTGTTATAGTCACGAATGGAGGAGGAATAGGTGTTCTTGCGACCGATGCCTGTGAATTATATGGTGTAACTCTTTATGATAATCGAGAGGTTTTGAAAGAAATATTCTCTCCCGTAACACCCTCTTTTGGGTCAACTAAGAATCCTGTTGATATTACTGGACAAGCCTCCAACGAAATATATGAACAAGCTCTTCAAGCCGCTTTAGACAGTCCTGATATTCACTCAGTAATCGTTTTAGGTTGTGAAACCGCAATATTTTCTGCAGATCAATTAGCTGCCGTTGTACAAAGAAGGTATTTAGATGATAAGCCTGACAAACCCGTAGTTTTTTCATTTTTTGGAGGAGGTGAATTTGAGCAAGGATTGTTTGCTTTAAAATCGAAAGGAGTGCCGATTTTTTCTGATGTTTATGAAGCAGCTAGTTGTCTAGGAGCTTTGTATAAACATTATCACAACATCATAAATACTGATGATGAATTGTCCGAGTTAGATGACCCTGAAATTGATATAAAATCCATTCAAACTGTAATCGACGAAGTGCGGGCCGATAATCGACGTTTTCTACTAGTCCCTGAAGCTTTGAGGGTTATGAATGCTGCGGGAATTCCGACACCAAAAAGTTATGTGGCTAAAGATCTCGAAGAAGTTATTTATTATGCAGAGGAAGTTGTGAAGTATCCAGTTGTCATGAAGATCGTTTCCAAGGATATTATCCACAAATCTGATGCTGGCGGAGTAGCTCTTGATTTAGAAAATCGTGATGAGCTTTTGGATGCATATGAAGCAATTCTTGCCTCAGCTCGGAAATATAAACCTGATGCAAAAATTGAAGGGGTGGAAAT
Source organism: Candidatus Hodarchaeota archaeon (assembly GCA_016839785.1). GTDB lineage: Archaea > Asgardarchaeota > Heimdallarchaeia > Hodarchaeales > Hodarchaeaceae > Hodarchaeum. Next base: position 4,259 of record JAEOTQ010000123.1, read on the forward strand.
CGTCCGAATGATCAATATGAATGAAGCGATGGAAACTATAATTGGTGCAAGGATTGATAATACGTTTGGTCCAACCGTTATGTTTGGATTAGGCGGTATTTATGTAGAAGTACTAAAAGATGTTGCTTTTCGGGCAGTTCCAATAAAACGATCGGATGCCATCGAAATGATACAACAGATACGCTCATATCCATTATTACTTGGGGTTCGAGGGGAAGAAGCCAAAGATATCGGAGGATGTATCGACATCATTCTCCGATTAAGTAAGATTATACAGTTATGTAAAGATATTTCTGATATTGAAATCAACCCAGTATTAGTATTTGAACAGAATCAAGGAGTCCTAGCAGTAGATACTCGTATCTTGTTAAATCCCTAAAGGTGAAAAAAAATGAAAAGAATTGTGGTAGCTTCCACTCATAAAGAAGCAGGTAAAACCAGTTTAATGATAGGTATTGCAAAAGCTCTTTCTAAAAAGGATATTTCATGCGGATACATGAAACCTTTAGGAGACAGGTTGCTTTATCAAAAGAAACGTCTCTGGGACTATGATGCCTCTTTAGTTTCTAGTATTTTAGATCTTAAAGAAAAACCTGAGGATATTTCACTAGGTTTCGATCATAGCAAGTTACGTTTTATGTATGATGAACAATCGACAAGTAAGAAGCTAAAAGAACTCTGTGATAAAGTTAGCAAAGATCATGACGTGGTTCTAATTGAGGGAGGAGAAAATCTAGCCTCGGGTCATTCCGTATATTTAGATCCGATAACAATAGCAAATAATGTCGATGCGCAGCTCTTGTTAATATTGAGTGGTGAAGGAAGTGAGATAGCTGATGAAATTGGATTTTTAAGGAAATGTGTCCTCTCTGATCCAAATATTCTTGCAGGAGTCATAATCAATCAAGTAAGGGATATTGAGGAATTTAATAATATATACATGGGAATTTTTGATGAATTAGAAGTCCCAGTTTTGGGAATTATTCCCTATGAGGACACCCTAGCTCATTTTACAATCGATTATCTCTACAAGACATTATTCACTAAAGTGATCGCAGGAGAAGGGGGATTAATGAATGTGGTAAATCACATTTTCGTTGGAGCGATGAGTGCTGCACAAGTAACCTCAAAACCGCTGTGGCAGTATGAAAACAAATTGATAATCACTCCAGGTGATAGAGTAGATATGATAACCGCTGCATTAGATTCTAGTACAGCAGGAATTGTTCTTACAAACAATATTCTACCTGATGACCCAATAATTCATTCTAAAGCTGATGCTAGGAATATTCCCATTCTTCTGGCAACTAATGATACTTTTGCTGTTGCGAAGCTAATTGATGACATGGAAATTCTCTTTACTAAAGATGAGATACAGAAAATAAACATCTTAGAAGAACTTGTAAAAGAACATGTAAACTTAGACTTTCTGAACTAATTCATATTTAGACATTTTAAAGAAATATAAAAGGAATTATTATTACACTTCATTTACGGTAAGATACACTAGGATTTTTTATTAACCTATAAATGATAGAAGTATGTAGGAGACCGTTTTGAATTATTCAAATGTAAAATATCGAGGACGTCATTAGACATGAATAGGAAAGAAACAACCAAAGCATTAACTGATGGATTAATTATAACAGTATTCGAAGATGAAGGTCCTACAAACATTTACAACTCCTCTCCTTTAGCTGATGACGAAGCTTTTACCATGGCAATAAAAACGTTAACCGCAATTGGTACAAGTCAGCCTTTTAATCCAGGAGAAATACGAGCTTACGGCCCGATTCCAACCCCCAAAGATCCTTATATATCGGAAGCTTTCATGTTTTCTTTAGCAGCAAAAGATTCTATGGACAATAGAATTGCTCAATTCGGTCGAATGATTTTCTTCTGGATTATTACTACTTCAAATTCAATAAGTAAGTACACTGAATTCCTGAAGCTCATGGTTAAAAGAACGCTTCGGGTCTATAACATAGTAAATGACAAAGATCTATATAATGAAGAGATTCTAAAGAAGATAGACGAAAATATTCAGATTATAGATTCAGGCATTGATGCCTATTACTTAACCGAGGCAGAGACAATCGAAGCCTTTGGAAATATCTCAATGATACCTGAAAACTCAACAATTCTGCTTGTCACTCCAGAAAAATCTCAGATTCAAGTGATATTCCGTGATCAACCAACTCCAATTGTAAAGACAAAAGTGCGGAGTATTGTGGATGAATTCAAAAAGAAAATGCCAAGAGGAAGTCTGTACAGGTTAGAAATAGTGACCGATCCAATCATGGGAAAACAATTACTCTCAAAGTCTGGATTGGAATCACAAGCGGATATGGGGCTTCAATATCGACTTAGACTTTCAGGAAAGCTCGATTTTGAAGAACTAGATCAATTTTTGACCTTACCCGTAAAGAAGATTAGAGGTGTATTAGCCAAACGGATTCTGGATGCTTTTAATAACAAATCCTCCCTAGATCTGACTTTACTGGCCTCAGAGGTTGGATTTTCGGAGAAATTCATAATCGAAGTCCTTCAACTTGCGATTCAAACAAATGTGATGTCGGGGTGTAAAGTTGAGGGAGGCCTTCTGAAATTTGATTAGAACTCGTGAACCATGCTTATAATAATTCACTGACGATTTCTGCAAGTTTTTCCATTTTAACAAGTACATACTGAAGAGGAGAAACTTTGCGGGCAATTCCAGCTAGAAAGATTTCTGTTTTGATTTGTTGAAATACGAACATATAGTCATTGGTTTCTAAAGTCGTTTTGAAGTTATTACCCGGAAAATCCCCTCTGAGTCGTTCATAATTTGTCAACCATAAGTTCGCAGGAAGAATAATTTTATTTGCTAAGTCACCTTCTTCGAACACTGGCAGTCCATCTTCTGAATAAATAGCAATACCCGATAATTCTGCATTCTGTCTAACAAATTCTTGAATGGCCTCAGAAACAGTTTTCGCTTTGATACTTTTGGTAATAAGCGTCTGAACCATCTCTCCCACAACGGCGAATGTTGATTGATCGTATATTGAGGTTCCTCGATAAACTATTTTGATGTCTTTATCACTGGTAAAAAATGACTCCATTGTTTCAATAACTTGTTCACGCATATCTAATAACAGTAGATCAATTTTATGAAATAAACAATATATTACAGCATCAGGAGAATATTGATATAGTCTATTTACGGCATGATCAAAATAAAATTTTGATGTAGAAACAGCATCAAAATTAGAAACATCTACAACCCAGACAAGTATGGATACATTACTGAAAATGAATTCAGCTTGATCTCCTACGAATACTGAGATAAAAGATTCTTGGCCTCCGCAATCGAAAATTTGAAAGGCAGAATCGATAATATTACGAGTAGAACGAGTATAATTTATCGTTGCATTATAATCCTTTACATCGTCAAGGGATTTTCCCTCAAATACGATGGATCGGATACTACTTTTTCCACTAGCTCCGAGGCCCATAAATAAAATCTTTGATACGGGTGTTCCAGACATTTTTAAAGGTTCCTCTAATGTGATTCTCTTGTGATAATCCATTTCAATAAAGAATTGTTTTACAACTTCTGTATTGTTAAACCAGAGGTATGTACTTTCGGTCTATCCATTTTAATTTTATACTTTTTCATAAATCCAAAAGAAAAAGCACAAAACTAGGTAATTATTCATAATAACTAAAGGCCCAACTAGTTTTCACAAAGGCCCAACTAGTTTTCACAAGGCATTTGAAATTCAAGAATTATATCCTTAAGAATTAATTGGAAATCCTAAAAAGAAACATTCACAAAGAAACATTAGAAGCGGTACATCGTATCAATGAACACAAGGTCGTCGTTATGTCAGAATGGGTATCTGAAGCAGAGATTAATTCCCGTTTAGGTCACAAAATCCTCATTGCTGGCCTTTCAGAAGCGGGAAAAACCGCAGTTAAACGGATCTTCTTTTTAAAACAACGCACTGAAGACGTGAACAAACTCTCAGCCACGATAAATTACGAGAGATTATCAGTTACTGTAAAAGACACTCCAATTACCATTGTGGACTTGGGTGGCCAGAAAATTTTCCTAAAAAAGTTCTTAAGTGCCTTTAGTCCATTTGTATTCAGTAATGTGAAGATTTTTATCTTTTTAATTGATACTGCTAATAAAACTACCCGGAATAATGCTTTTCAATATTTTAAAGCTTCAATTGAGAAACTAATAAATTACTCTCCTGAAGCTGAAGTTTTTGTTTTTTTACATAAGAATGATCTTGTACGAAATTCTCCTAATTATGAATCGGTACACACGCAACTAAAAGAAAGTTTTCAACTCGAATATAGTGACCCTCTTCGCTTCTTTAGAACTTCTATTTTTAAGCCAGAATCCGTGATTGATGCTTTTGGTCGTATCTTCGAACTTGCGGTTCCTGACATTGCACAGAGTGATTTTGTTGAGGGAAGGACTATTGGTGAAATTGAAGAATATCAGAAGAAAGGGATGACTCTTCGGAAAGTTAAAGCCAAAGTTAAGACACCAACAGAAACTAAAATTCAAATCAAAGCTCCTAAAATGGCAGGTGATCCTGCTGTCCTGCAACGTTTACAATCACTCATGCAACAAGCAACTGGAAGTGCGGAAGGAGTAAGCCCTCCCTCACCCTCCCTACCACCAGCACCAACAAGTACACCTAGTCCTGTAAAGGTAAAAACAACCCCAGAAGTAAAACCAATAGAACCTAGTGTTGAACCAATAAAAAAACCTTCGGAAATACCTCCAAGCCCTGCTATTTCGCAAGAGACGGAACCAGTAGAGGCACCATCCTCTTCTGAACCTGAAATAATCGTAACTTCAGAAATCACTGAACCAGAAACACCTAGTGATGCTGAAGAGGTGGTAAATCAAATTGTTTATCTTGTGGAATTTTGTGGTATAGAACCCGATGAAGCAACTGAAGTAGTTAAATCAGGATATGGGGAATTATTTAAAATTGCCGCTTCCTCAGGAATTCCAGTTCCATTACTGAGTGAATTTTTTCTAAAATATATTCCTTTTGTTCGAACCTCACAAGGAGAAGACAAATTCAAGAATTTAACGGGTCAAAGATTACTGGATATCTTTTCTGCTCATCTTAAAAACGAATTAGATGAAGAAATGATTATCAAATGTCTAGTTATTGCAGTAGAAAGACCAAAATTGGCAATAGACGAAATCGTCAGTAAATATTTAGCTCCCAAGATAGAGGAGAAAGAAAAGAAAGAAGTTAAGAAAAAGCCAACAGTCATACCAACGGAAATACCAGTTCAGACAGAAACCGTTGATGGAACTATTGCTTTACCTGGAGCAAGAGGAATTAGTTTTAAAGTGGAATTGATCGAAGACTCCTCAAACGTGCAAATAAGTCTTTATCTTCAAAATCATTCAGGTAAAAAAGGAGTAATCGGTAGCTCTCAAATCCCTCTTGGCATAAATGAAGATGAGATTCTCTATTTACTTGCTTACGAAATGAATCTAGCTAATGTCGGTTATTATGAAGATGGAATCTCCTCAATGGCATTTTCAGCAAGAGTTATTTTTGAAGCTATTAAGAAGTTGAATGAACAACCCCTTGTTACACCCCCAATGGAGAAAGGAAGTTTAGCGGAAACTATTGATTATATAATTCCATTAGAGATCAAAACAAATGGAGAATTCGTAATTCTTCCCGACACTGATAAATTAGGTTTTTCAGTGGAACAATCTCAGAAGAAAGGAGTATTAATTAATTTTGTACAACGTGGTTATCCCATTGGAAAAGTTAACGTTATTGAAACCGTTAGTCCAACCCAATTAAGCGGACTAATGACTCAAGTCATGCAGTTACCTATAGAATCAACTAGTGCCGTGGATTTCGCAGCGCGGATGATAAGCATAATTATCAAAACTTTAGTCCAAAGTAAAGAGACTAAATTTCCACGAAAAGGTGAACCAGTACAGAAAGAAGTGAAAGAGGATGAAGAAACGTCTCAAAAATTAATCCACTATCTTTCTCTACTTGAAAGCGATTAGAAAACGAAAAAGATTGAAAATTTCAATCCTCATCATCTTCAATAAGATCAGTAGTCCCATAGATATTGACATAACTCAAAATTATGGCACTGACGTATTTACGAACTTCATTAGCTTTAACTCTGATAAGCACCTTATTTCCAGAATCACTGGCCATTGTCATATGGAAATTATGCACTTTTTCTTGAATCTCATCTTTAAATTGTTCAACAAGGTTGAAAATATCCTTATGGACGAGAATATTCATTGTAAGGTTTTCTTGCCCACCACGTGCGTCTGGTTTATCTAATGCAAATCCAAAACTCATCACACTAATCCGGAGTTGTTCACCCAGAACAAAATCATATGAAGATGGAACTTCGCTAGTATAATCATCACTAAACCCTGTTCCACTGAATGATCGATCAGAGAGTGCAACTAATTTACTATAATTATCTTTCAGCATCTCAGGAATGACAATAATTGGAATTGGCCCATGTAACTGGTCGAAAAAGCTGACAACTAGTCCTAGAGTATGTCTATCAACATCAGCAATGATTTCCTCTTCGTCTACATCTGCTACACCTTTCATTACTAGTTCCTTATCAAGTCCGACAATCTCTGGTTTTCGGATAAAGCGAACATAAACAATTGCGCCAATAAATATTAGAAAAACAGCAAGTCCAGCAAGCATTAGTAGCTCAGGTGGGAGTCCTCCAGGCTGAAATGAGATAAGTTCAATACGTTCAGGATGGTTTCTAATATCAAACGCATTTGGATTGCTATTTCCTGCAACATCAGATGTAGAAACAAAAAATAGTGGTTCATAGTCATTTCCATCTTGAATATATTCAACAGAGACTGTATAAATCAGGGTTTCACCCTCAGTTCTAAGATATGACATTTCTAGTGGGATAAATTCATTGTCTTCTTGGACGATGGAGGATCCATCTCCCTCAGATTCAACGAGATTTAAATAGTAATATAGCACAACACTAGAAACTCCAGACCCATATTCTTCAATTGCAGCATAGAAAGTGAGATTAGTGGGATTAGGGTCGATATCTTTCTCATACCAGACACCAGAAGAACCACCAGTCGTTTTTATTCTAGGGGCCACACCATCAATCAATGTGAAATTAAATGACGCAATGGTTGTAACTCCGATAATAGATTGAGCAGTAATTGTAATAATGGCGGATGTATTAAAATAAGTACCATCAGCATAATCTAGTAACTCAAAGACAAAGAACCAATGAGTAGCATTCCCATCTAAGAAGCCAGTCTTAACTAGTGTTCCTGATTTGTTCAAATGCACATCATATCGTCCAAGAAGGATATCATAATCCAATGCATCAGTCATTTCGATAGAAAATATGAAAGTTCCATCAATTTCCTCTTTCACTATAGTTGTTGTGAAATTGTGGATTTTTGGACGACTTTCAATAAAGAGCGAGAAAAAAGCAAAGCTAGTGGCATTATCAAATCCATCTGAGGCAAGGATTGTTGCGTTCCATGTATCGCCTGCCTGTGTTGCATTGCTAGGAATTGTGTGTAGATTATCATACAGCGAATTATACACGCCATTTACTGACCAGGTGATATAAGATAACTCGGAATCTCCTGTATCTACATCAAATACAGAAATTGAGATGCTAACGTCTTCACTCTCAACGAAAAATCCTATATATTCATTTCCAGTCAAAGTAACTGAAATAACAGTTGGTGCTTTATTCACGATAGTTATATTCTGAGAAGTTTGATTTAATGAATACACCACTAAGTCATCAGTAATTTGTACCTCAACATACCAATAGTCTCCTTTGAAAAGTACCGAACTGGGTAAGAGGGCTGCATTGTCAAAACTTGACTGATGGATTCCATTTCTATACCACCGTGTAATCGTACCGAAATAAAGAATGAAATCTCCATCGACATCAGTGTAATTAACACCATCAAAGAAATCAATCTCAAGATTCGTATCAGCATACGTCTCAGAGGTATTTCCACTATCACTTATTATTGCTACTGAGATAATTATAGGTGGAGTATTCTCTACTATAAGTGGGGCAGATATTTTGGGGTCTTTACTCCATTCCATCCCATCAAAGACAAAAATTTCAACTGTCCACACATCACCTTTACTAATAATATCTGAAAGAATCGAACTCTGATTTTCAAACATAGGCTGAGGAATTCCCTTGTTTTTCCAGATAATCTTTGCGAGCGATGTCACTTCAAGATCATTATCTGGATCTGAATATAACCAAGAGACATTTAGATTATCAGTTGTATAAGCTGTAGTATCAGTTCCATTAGGCTGCAGGTTTACATTAAAGGCATAAGGTCTCGCATTCCCAATAATCATACCAAAACTTGTATTTGATTGAAGTGCCCATTCAGTACCATCATGTGGTTGAACTTCTACTGTAATGTTGTCTCCTCTAATGTAGTGATCCGAGAATAAGCGAATGACTACAATATACTCATTCCCGACCTGTTCTGTAGATATAACCGTAATTTCTGTACCCACAATAAGAGTACTATAATTATACCATTGAATAATTGTGTTTGAAAGATTGATAGGATCTCCGTCATAATCTGAGTAAGTAAACTCAATGTCAAGATTCATGTCCGAAGTGGTGTAAGGGTTAACCTCACGAAATTCGCTAATGAGAGGTCGACTATTCGTAATAATGATAACCGTTGAATTTACCCACGGACCAAAATCTCCGAAACGGTCACGTGGTTTAACACTTGCTTTCCACTCGTCACCACGTACCAGATATGCTATTGGTACTATATGTGTATTGAGTTCAGAAACCTTGTTACCATTTCGGTACCAACGATATTCTGCTCCTACCACATATCCATCAGGATCGTAATCTATATTATACAATGGACTACTTTCACCAAAATCTGGATCTGTAGCAGTATAGTTGAGATGAAGCTCATCAGAAGCGTAAAAATCTGTAGTATTTTCAGGACCTAGAATATTTGGTTGTCCTGAAATTGTAGGAATGGCATTACCAATTATTAATCTTGTTCTATACGGTTGCCAAGTCACACCAAGACTTTCTCCATCATGAGGTGTGATTTCTACTGTTACAGTATCACCTGCGACAAAGTACGTATTGCTTAATGTCCACACTCCATCAACAGATAAATTACCTCCAGAAGCAAATTCAATTGTCCAATTAATTTTTGTTTGCCCCAAATTAATTAGATCACTATCCAAATCTGTATAAGAATAACCAATTCCAATATCCTCTAGTGTATCAGCTCCTCCCGATAATGAAACACTATCGAACGACATTAGAGAGTTTAAAACCGTGATAGTCTCTGAGGTTTTATTAGCAGACCAATTAGTACCATCAAAAATCCTAAGTACATATTTCCACGTTTCTCCTTTCTTTAAATATGAGGAGGGAACTTCTGTTTCATTATATAATCCCACTATTTCTTGACTACCATTAATCCACACAACGGAAATTGTAATAATACTATCCTCGTCTATATCAGTTCCTTGATAGTTTATTAATAATGTACTAGAGGTATATACGTTTGTAGCTGGAAAAATTTCCGCTGTTACTACTACTGGAACAGTATTAAGAATTATTATAGGTTGACTGGAATTCCACTCTCCATAATCGTTTTTATTATCTTGAGGTCTGACTTCTACTGTCCAATTATCACCTTTTATTAGAGTAGCAGTAAGAAGATTGCGAATACCATCGAATTGGGGTTGATAAATTCCATTCTTATACCAACGAAAAGTCGTTAGAGATTCACTATCGCCTTCAGGGTCGTAATAAGTATAATTCGCATATAAAGATCCTCCAGCTACTGGATTACTTGAGGTTAAATTAACATAAAACGCGCTAGGCGCCTGATTAGGGGCAACACCGATACTAATTGTGGCAGAGGAGGTCCATTCACTATAATCTGTCCCATCATTTACCCACATGTCTACACGCCATAATTCAGATGTATTTGTTGAGGTAGATAATATTGTGAAAGTACCATTAACAACTGACTCGAATTTCCCAGTTGTCAAATTGAATCGCCACCAGCGGATTTCTAAAGATGTAAGGTTAATGCTATCTCCATCTACATCTGAATATTGATAGGTAGCATCTAAATCTGTGTCATTAGCAACTGTTGCTGGTTGAGCATTATCATTAAGTTTAACAATTAGTGTGGGAGGTGTATTAAGGATAGTTATGGTTGTAGAAGTGTATGTATTTCCTAATCCGATTCCGTCTCCAGGAGTTATTGTAAAATAAAATTGGTCACCCTTTGTGGTCTCATTTTCTGGAAGCTGCAACAAATCATTATACTGACTAAGAAGTAGAAAGCCAGATCCATTTCCATTATCCCTATACCATCTGATTTGACTTCCTGTTTCGGTATCTCCAGAATCAACATCTAACCAGCTATATTCAGCAACCAAGGTTGAATTTGTTGTAGGCATACTTGGACTTATCACAGTACCGAAAGCGATAGGAACAGTGTTTTCAATAGTGATATTACCTGAAATATACCAATCACCAAAGTCTTTTCCATCATTAGGTCTAAATTGTACTCGCCATACATCGTCACGAGTCAGTGCTCCAGCTGTGATATTGTTCAAATCATTATAAGCGGATTGAATATTCCAATGTGTATCATTCCATTTTTCCCACCGAATCTCTGATCCAGATTCTGGATCAAGTTCAGCATCATTGTAAATATACAAAAAGTACAAGGTGTCATTACTAGTCACTGGTAGCAAAACAGAGGAAGAATTCTGAGACAAGTTTAAGCTGGAGGCCTCTGGTGGCGTGTTTAGGACAAATCCTGGATGTTCTGATGAAGTGAATGAATTTCCATATGTATCATTTACGGTAATAACAAAATTCATCGTCCCCTCAATCATTATAATAGTATCGTTCTGGAATCCAGAGGCTGTATTCTGCATGATTGCCCATAGTGAACTTGTGTCAGCCATGTTTTCATGGTAAGTTACATTAATTATTACAGTGTCAATTACTCCCCAAGTGTCAGAAACATTAGCTTTAAATTTCTTCGTTCCTGAATAGTAATCCCAGTCTATCACACCAGGTAAAATAGAATCATAATAAAAAGTGATATTCTTTTCTATTGAAGCAATTGTTAAGTAATTCCCAACAGTATCTGAAGCATTAACTATTTGATAATCGTAATAATCTCCATAAGAAACTCCAACTGGTTGATAAATCCAGAATCCGCTTCCATTTTGACTCATTAGATAATATGTCCCATTTAGATTGAGAGTGACGCTTGACACTGAAGCATCATGGTCAGTTACGTTCGCCCAAAAAATTGGTTGCCCATCACCAGGATCATCTATACCAAAATCGATTATGACTGGAGCAGCATGGTCATTTTCAGAACTTATGGTTAACAATGTACTAGAAGGTATTTGGTTTAGGTAAGTTAATTTCAACCAATCAGTTGATCTTGCAGTTCTAGAGAGGCGAATTTCATCAAGAAAGCCATCCCATATTTCGTTTGGCCAACCTTCATTATAACCGATATAGAGTGGATTTGAGTTACTCTCCAGTGATAAAATTCCTTCACCAAAACTTGAAGCACTTAAAATACCGTTTTTATAAACTCGAATTGTTTCTCCATTATATGTAACTGCGACATGGGTCCATGTTCCACTAGTAACGCTAATTCCAGTGTTCCAATCTACTCGTATTGGATGTAAGCCAATATAAAGATTGGTATTATCTAGTACAAAATAGAGATGTTCTGTTTGACCATCCATTTTTGAAATGATGGTTTGCCACACACTTGTAACATCAGGGTTAATCCAAGCAGAAACAGTCAAAAATGTATCATACCGAAGGCTGGGATCATCTGCAATACTTATATAGTCATCTACAGCAACATCACCATCTAAACGAATACTAGTTCCAGCTACTCCTAGAGTACCAAAGGTTGGAGATCCGAAATCAGTACCTGTGTTATTATTAGAAGTTGCATCCTTAATAGCATCAGTTCCTCCACCCAACTCATCGAGATGCCAAGATGCACTGTAGAGATCATCCCACACTGCATCTGGGTTTTGCTGATTGCCAATTGTTGAATTTCCGTAATACATTGAGATAATAGTGTTACTTGATATAGAAATTCTGGGGATATTGATGTGAGCTAATAAATGCGCGTGGGTGGCATTAAAGTCCTGATCAAAGGTCATATCATGGTCTAATTTCCTTCCTATTGTATCATAAAAAACAATATCGTCAGCGTCAGGTTGAACATCTGTTTTTAAATCAGAATCATAAATATCTAATGATAATGGAAAGTTAAAGATATCTTTATCTCTTGTGTAAGTAATCTCGGCATATAGCTGAGTAATTCTCAATTCCACTACAGTCTCGGTCTGGTTATAATCGATGTATCCTCTTACACCAATTTCAAGATCTGAAAGATCATCCCAAGACCAAGGTTGGCCAGTGACAGGATTAGTACTCCATGCATCAGAGTAAGAAGTATAACCTGTACCAGCCCAACGTGAACTTCCATAGTAATTCACCGATGTAGGTCTTACGAAAACACGAATATTTGAAGAAAATACCGACCCAGTTCCCGAAACTGCCCTTCTTCTAACCCGACTATGAAGGGTAATACTTGTAATACTTCCGCTAAATTCGTTTTGGAGGCCTTTAAGTTTGAATGAGCTATAACGATTTGAGGCATCAATGGAACTGTAGATAAAACTCCCATCATCATCTGATTCTACCTCATCGACTGCTAGATAATCCTGTACTACACCAAACCGATTATAATGATTCCAAGTTTGTGTATATCCCGGTGCCCATGGTCTCATATTTACATTCTCATCTGTTTGTCCTAATTGTCCACTGTCAATAATAATATCCTTTTTTCTTCCATAAGATTCAGCTAACCACCAGTTGCTATTTTCAACCTCGCTAGCAACGCTATAGAAGCTACTAGGATCGTCTAGATTTGTAAATTCTGTTGCGATATGATCTGAGGATAACAACTGTTGTGAAAAACGGATGTCATCGATCTTACCATCAAAAAAGTCAGAATTACCTGAAGTTGCACCAAGTGTAAACGGTGCAGAAGTTACGAATCCATTCATCCAGAGTAGGGAAGCACCAGCTGGTGGCCCATATCCCTTTTTTATGGCAGTATCGTTTGTACCATCTATAAATAGGTTCCAGTTTGATGTGGATACTCCTGTATCAAACGTAATCGTAAAATGATGCCAACTTCCGATCATAAGGTTGAAGTTGGATATTGAATTCAGGAAATATCCGTCATCATCATCGTCTGATGCAATAAAATAGAGTTTACCATCTGTTTGATTAATGTATAATGTATAGCCCGTGAAATCATCTATATCGCTTTGAGTCTTGTCTATGATTACATCAGTATTAGAGGAACTAGCTCGATAAATCCATCCAGATAAAGTGTAAAGATATCCAACTCCCGAGTCAGTGTTTAGTTCATTAAGATCTAAGATATCAATATCCCCCATCTCCACATAATCGTTTGTACCATCAAAATTTTGTGCAGTGCCAACTACTCCAATTGAATCATCATTTCCATGTTGATTACCATGATTAGTATTTGCAGTAGAATCAGTGTGAGCATTTACTGCTGTACCCTCATCATTTACGGACTCATCGAGGTGCCATACACCGAGATAATCATTCCAAACTGTACTCGGACTATGATAGCCATAATTCGCTTGATTTCCATAATACAGGGTAATAAGAGTATCAGTATTAGCATATAGGGTATCTACTTGAACCCAAACACGTAAATGAGCATGTGTGGTGTTGAACAGCTGGTTCCATTCCTCAACCTCATAATAAAGCTCTTTAGTTGTACCTTGATTTTTGAATACAAGATTATCACCACTACTTTGAATTCTCCCATCTTTACGAAGATCAGTATCATAAATATCAAACAAAACATTGATCTGTGAAAGATCGCTACTTCCAGAAACTTTAGTATTATCAATTACTAAATCTTTTCTAAATCTGTAAAGTTCTGATGAAGGAGGTTCTTCTAGCGCACCTACTGAATAGAAAGAGTAAGGGGAATACTGATTGTTAAATTCTGTGCCTATCCAATTTGCCGAACGGGCAACATTTGAAAGCCGCACTTCATCAATTTTTCCATCATAATACCGATCATCTGCCCCAGTATTTACATTAGCTAAAATAACGGGTAAAGTTGAATCATCAATAGAATCTCCATCTTTAAAATAATTGTTACTATCTTGTGATCCATCAATGTATAAATAAATTCTTTCTGAAGCACTATCCCATGTGAAAGCTACATGATGCCATGTACCAGTCGTGAATGTTAGGACAGAGTCTCGACTGATAGCTGCAGATCCTCCAATACCATCTGTTGATAATCGAACTCTCAATCGATCATTTGAACCACTATTGACTACAGCTAAGGATATGATATGCTCTGCTGTTACTCCAGATGGAGATTTGCAAATAATACGATCATCACCAGTTGTATCATGGAAAATCCATGCTTGAGCAGTAACCCCAGTCCAAGAATTCGAATTTACATCTCCAATGTTTATTAGATCATTTGATCCATCGAAATCTATACTTCCATCAAAGATTCCTTCTACTTGATCAGAACTTGTCATAGAACCTGTTGATGTTCCATCATTATTATTAGCGGTACTATCATAGATTGTTCCCGTCGGATCTTCACTTAGATGATATATCCCCTCATAATTATTAGCCCATACTCCAGTTGGATTAGCTTGATTAGGAATTGTGTCGTTGCCGAAATACATAGAGATTGTGGTATCTGTTGAACTTAATAGATCCGTTTTAACCCATGCAATTAATCGGGGAATTTCCTGTTCAAAACTTTCGACTTCATGATCAAGTTTATTACCACTCGCATCTGTGAACATTATATCATAACCAGTTGATTGACGTACCCCGAAAAGATCCTTATCTCCATAAAGATCAATCAATACAGGAAAATCATTCAAATTTGCTAATACTTTAGACGAATCAATTGTTAAATTCTTTCGAAACATGAACCCCGCTCCACCCCAAGTAGGAAGAGAGAAACTGTTTACAATTTTTGACGACGCGATAGATACGGGATTAATTTCCTTTTTTTCATCAAAATTGGCTAGATCTACAGATGTTAAACGTGGAACCGAGGATTTCAGACTATCCTCATTTTGTACTGGAATCCCTAATCCTCGTAACAAGTCTGCAGTGAATCCTTCAGCTTCCCCTCCTAATACACTATTGAGGTTAATCATTAAAGTAAAAACGTTTAACGTTAAAATAGTTAATAACACAATATGTCGTAATTGAAATATTCTAAGTCTCATAATACATCCACCAACAGATTCTGACCGAGTGAATCAGGAAATATCAGAAATCTCGCTTTTGAATATGTCTCGGGCCAAGAAATTCGCCAAGATGATAGGATATGCCGAATTTGGACAGATTCATAATCATTGGCTTAACCGTCTTATTGCAGTTAAGCGAATTAAACTTAATATACATTCCCTAATCCTTTTACTAGAGAAGTTATCCATAGTATTGAAATTCTACGATAATAGTAATAAATTTCAATAGAGAATAACCAGTTGAGATGAAGTTATTTTGTAAGCACTTCTTTCACCATGAATTTTCTTCACTATAATTTCGAAAATTATCTTAACACCAGCGTATCTGTCTAACTTAATCATGAACAGATGTACAATTGGTAAAATGTCTATTTTCTTGCTTTTATTTGTTATCTCTCAGAGTAATCCGAATTTACAGGCAAATTTAGGTCAAGTTGCCTATCTATCTCCCGATCAAGATCTTCCAAGGGATCACTTCAGAAAATTCATCGTAATAACCTGGGATGGAACCAGGGCGAGATGGCTTGATGAATTTTCAAGGTCAGGTGAGCTTTCAACTGTTCAAACATTGAGAGAGGAAGGAGGAGAAGCCTACCTTAAATTAGGCACCACTATACCATCTACAGATCCATGTCTAGCAACAATTGAAACAGGACTCGGGCCAGATGATAACAAAATCAATTCTAATCAATTTTATTCCAATACTCTTGGAATCAGTATTCCAAATGGACTTCAGACATCTGAACGTTTTAAGTATTTCTTTGGTGAAGAATTTAATAAAGGTCATCTGAATAGCTGGATGCATCACGACGCTAATGACTCGATATTCGCTTTTCCTGACGGTCACATTGGTCAACGAGAAAGATACGATTCCATATTCCTTAATGCCCAACCAGGAATCGATGTTGATCATTGGTTTGCCAGTGAAAATGTTAGCTGGAATCCAGAAGATGAAGTTTCCCATCTCGCATCTTTTGATGAGCATTGGTACGGTTCCTGGATTCATGGCAATACATCAAATGGAATCCTCTCACCCTATGATCCATCCAAGTACTCTTCATTTGGATATATCGAAAGATATTCAGAAGACTATGACCAAGATATTCAGTATTGGAACACCCTGTTACTGAATGCACAATTTCTAGCAGAGGAAGCATCGAGATTTATAGATTCGTATAGCTCTGAGGACTTCTATCTTCGAATCCATATGACTGAACCTGACTATATTGGACATCGGTATGGTGAAACAACCGATTGGCATAGTTTCAATCAAATTTCTCCTGAGTATTTAAAAAGTTTAGAAGAATGTGATTCTGCTGTTGAAATAATAACACAGAGTTTAAAATCACACGATATTTATAACGACACATTTTTACTAGTGGGGGCTGATCACAGTTTTCTTGGGACTTCCCATTCAGAAGATCCTGTTCTTTGGATAAGTAATCAGGAGATATGGGGATATTTTAAGGATCAACAGTCCTCCCCAACCTATGGTTATCAACATGATATCCAACCGACAGTGTTAGCCCTGGCAGGAGCCAAATGGATTACAATTAATTATCCTTTGGCAATACCGCTCTTTGATCTCTATGGGAATAATACTAGACCAACCCAGTCAATACCAAGCATTATCACGACGACATCTACTGACTCTAAAAAATCAGGTACTATTTTAATACCCATCTTTCCCCTCTTCATTTCCTTAATTGTCATAGCTTTTGAGAAAAAAAGACGGTAACATTAAATATATCAATTTTCTTTTTTAGGTGGATACTAGAGGTTGAACCATGTTAGTATTCATCATTTTTACACTTCTTTGCCAATAATCGTACCTTTTTAGGTAGATATTCGATAACCACAATCTATATATAGAATCAATATATAGACTGTAAACAGAGTTGAAATCATTGGACTTGGAAAAAGAACAGCAAAAATTCGAGATTGAGTTCAAGAAGGGATTTTCAAAGCCTTTACTGCTTTTCGCTCTCGCAGAAACACCAGATTATCCCTTTCAAATCTCCAAAACCCTCAGAGAAAAGACCAAAGAAAAGATTAAAATTGAAGGATCTAATATTTATCCTATTCTCAAAAATTTAGAAGAAAATGGATTGATACGGGGAGTAAAAGAGGGCGACTCCCGCAAAAGGATATATTCATTGACAGGTGATGGAAAGAAATTCTTAGTTTCCTTACAACAGTCAATGAAAGAGTTTATTGATATTATCCAAGAAATGATTGATACTTAAAGATGTGTTGAAATAAAATGGGTAAAAAATCCAAGATAAATCAAATAGATTTGTATATCGACGAGGTAAGTCGATACCTTCCATATCCAAAGGAAAAGAAACAAGATGCTCTAGATGAACTTCGTATAGATGTTCAGTCAGCACTGAATGAGTCTGAAGGAAAAACTCCTTCTTCAGTATTTGGATCACCTCGTGACGTCGCTTTGAACGTGAGTCAAGGAAATAATTGGCATAACGAACGTGTTAATTGGCTTACTCGATTCTTTGCCTGGATGATAGACATTTTTGCCTTAATGGCAATAATACTGGTATTTCTCTCTGCAGGATTTCTACTACTTATAATCACAATTATTCCTTTTGATGATTTGATGAATGAATTCTCAAACTGGGAAACGGGAGTTGTCGATCTTTCACTTCAAGGGATTCTTCTGTTAACCTTTATTTCTATTCTAACGATTCTTACCGTAATAATATTCGTTGGGTATAATGTTGTATTAGAATATAGATACGGGACTACCATCGGTAAGAAGCTCTTCCACTTAGCTGTCGTCGATCAAACGGGAATAAAAATCACCTGGAAACAGGCGATTATTCGTAATTTCTCTAAAATCTTCGTATTTCAAGAATTTTTACCAATCGATGTCATTTTAGGTATGATTCTAGAAAGGTTTGACCCAGAAAAGACAAATAGGCAACGTGGTATGGATATTTTAGCAGAGACGATTGTTGTTAGTGTTTAGGAAGAAAGTGAGTATGTTATGGCAGGTATAGCACACTTAGGGATTGGATTAGCCTTTAAGCTTCTCCTCCCTGATGTTTCAGTAATAGTTCTAGTTTTATGCTCATATCTTATCGATTTGTTATTCTTAGTTTTTATGATTGCGGGTCTAGAAGATATGCCAAGTTCTGAACGTATAACAGAGGCTCCATGGTCTCACAGTCTATTGATGGCCACAATCTGGTCTATTCTTACTTTTTTAATTGTTATGCTACTTAGTCAGGATTCTTATACTAGCATCATCATTGGACTTTTGGTCTTCAGTCACTGGGTGATAGACTTCATTGTTTCCCCAATGACCTATGCTTTCCCTAATGATACTGGAAAATTACTCCATCCTTTTGGAAAGTCACCCAAAGTAGGGCTCGGAGTTATGAAAACCAAAACTGGAGTTATAATAATAGAAGGAGGATCTCTTATTATTGGGGGAGCAATTTTTATTTCTACTTTGTTTTGAAATGATGTAATTTAAGCAATAAGATGATAAATCATGAATAATACGATTTTAGTGTATGCCACCCGATGGGGTGCAACAACAGAGACAGCAAAAGAAAT
>JAEOTQ010000124.1 GCA_016839785.1 Candidatus Hodarchaeota archaeon
GTGTTGAATAAGCTTCTTTATTCTGATTTTCTGCAACCATAGACATATTTCGACCTTTATATTGAATTAAATTCAGAATTAAATTTGGATTCTCGAGGACAGGCAAGAAAAAGGAAATGGATAAAGCTTATGCTTTACAATTTAGCCATTTAACACAGGTTAAATGACAGATACACAGATCTAATGTTGTTGCATCTCTCCACCACAGAACATGCAATTAGACATGTTTGTTTCTTTCATAGTGGAGTAGCAATCTGGACAAACACTTCTAAAACAGGTAAGACATTGATAGTGAGGAGCGGAGATAGAAATTTCTCCCTCATGTAGATAACATCTTATTTTATCTGATCCCAATACTAAATAATCATCAGAGGCTGTATCATATGTTCCTGAGGTATCTAAGAACCCCTGAATAAGTTGTTGTTCAACTAAATTTCTCAGTATCATATTCACTAGGGGAATGTCTAATTTATTAATTCGGGCAATTCGCGTTAATGGTATTTGCTTCCTTCCCTCAATATCGTGAATCATCGTAATGGTGTCTAATACAGCCTTTTTATGCTTATTTATTTCTCTTTCTTGCTTTCTGAAGTCTAAAAATGTACGAGTATTATTTTTGATGTCGGAGAATGACCAACGACGTTTATTTAATGCTTTAATGTCGTTGAGTACCGTGTTTGAAACATCTTTAACTCCTTTCTTTGATAAATTAGTCTTCTGAGTTTGGTAATAATCTCCAAGGGAGGATACAGCACCTTTTCGATTTAATAATGATTTTACATCTTCTTTCTTAAAAATACGTGGAACAGGAATTAGTCCACCTTTACAATATGGACACGTATCTGTTTGTACGCTCTGATAACAAGAACTACAAATAAACCGTAAACAAGTACCACATTGAAAGTGCAGGTCAAAAACAGAGTGTTCTGTTTGATCTATCTGACAAAAGTAGGTATCCTCACGAAGGATGAGAAACTGTTCATTAGACTCAGGATCTCTTTCGATGATACCATCAATTAACCGTTGCGCAGTAAATTCTTGAATAATAAAGATTACATCGTTCTCTGAGAGTTCAGTTTCCTTTGCAACTTCGCCTATCGCAATTCGACCTTCGTGTAATTTGTTAAGTCGAGAAATTGTAATAAAGGTTCGCTTAATTGGGTGTGAAGATATTTTATACTCCGTTTCATAAGCTTGAAAATGAGTTACCTCAGAGTTGACAATTCGTGATACTGAAGCCTTAATTTTATCAGAAAAGCTTCGATTAGTTTGATTCATGGCTTATCTAAATCAGACATCAAATCAATATTTAAGAATTGTTTTTCTGGAAAAGGACAAGGCGAGGGAGGTAAGTTTCAAAGGGAAATTTCGCTTTACGAATTTGAACTACTCATTTCTGAACAACACAATAATCGGTTTACTAAAAAGCCGAATAGAAAAGGAATATCAGTATAATGTATTGTCCACGGTGTTCTAACACCTCGTCCAAGGTTAAAATGAGAGCTTCTAAAAGATCCTTTCACAAAAAAATTAAATTTCTATGTCCTAAATGTGGTTTGATTAAGATGAAACCTCATTAATCAGGTGATAATCTTGAATTTATCAATTGGTATATCTCTAGGATATTCTCGTTTTCTTTCGCAAGAAAAAGCTAAAACGAAAATCAACCAAATTGAGAAAGCACAGTTAAATTCTGTAGAATTTGGATTACTAAACTGTGCTATTGGAAAAGCAAGTTTTTCTGGAATTAATCCCTTCCCCAAAGAAAATCAAACAAAATCCATACTTAAACTGTTCGATAAACGGGAGTACTATTTTTCTGTACATGCCCCCTATCGAATTTCAGCTACGACTGAAGAAGAATCTAAGTTAAAATATTCAAAATCCAACCTTTCAGCAACTATGAAGGTAACAGATTGGCTTAATGGACGTCATGTTACTTTTCATGCAGGGTCCTTTAAGAAAAAACATAATAACAAACATGTAGAAAAAGTTCTGAAAAGTTGGGAACAGTGGAGACAAGATAAAGGATATACTGCAAAATTAGCTCCCGAGGTTGGAGGAAAATACAACAGTTTTGCAGATTTTTTCACTCTGGTGGATATTACAGGGGGGATTGATAATTGTTTAATGACGTGGGATATAAGTCATGATTTTGCTCGTGGGGGTAAAATTATTGATGAGGTGGGAATTTTGAATCGATTAGAGAAGCTAGACCAAGCTTTTAATCTTAGTCCTTCAAATCGATTACCTATGCATTTTTCAGGCATGGTTGTAGGTAAAACAGGCGAAAAACATCATACTCTTCTTGGAAAGGGAAACGGCGTACCTTGGGAATTAGTTCTTTCGGTTTTAAAAGAACAGAACTTTTTATCAAAGGTAAATCTTATCTGTGAAAGTAAAGTACCGAAAGGCGAGAAAATGAAAGGTGATGCTATTTCTGATGCACTGAAAGCACGCCGATTTCTAGAATCTGATCGGATTGTCAAACAATATAAAGGAAAACCTGGAAATCTAGATTTTTACTTCACATAAAACTTCTCTTTTTTCCTTTGTCGAATTTTTAGTAGAATAATTAGAGAGATTAGGAGGGAGGAAAATGCTATTCCTAAGGAATTATCGAAAAAACCGCTCTCGAAATCCGCAGTAGTATTTGTTTTCAAAGTTGTAGTGTGATCAGTTGTTGAAAAGGTATCAATCGAGTCCAAATTCTCTTCAAGGGTGTAAATTATTCCATCATATCCACATATATAATATTCTCCATTATAACTTACACCAAACGATGCAATATTTACAGTACTATCTGCTATCAATATATTCTCAGTATTAGAGCTATTTACAGTCAGTGCCCATATTTTCCCAGATCCATAGTCACCATAAATGTATTTAGTATATAAACTCGGGATTTTTGTTCCATAGTAAACATAGCCACCTGTAATACTGGTTCCTTCAGAATGATCATATTCCCAGACAGGAGGTTGTAACCCTGAGGAATCGCAATCTAGAGTAATATAACAATGAGTTCCCTCCTGTATATTCCACCCATAATTTCCTCCGTTTTCAACGATATCTATTTCCTCATAACTATTCTGGCCTACATCGCCTACCCAGAGAGATGAAGTATTAAAATCAAAACTCATACGCCAAGGATTACGTAAACCATACGCAAAAATTTCTTCTCGATAACCCTCAAGGTTTCCAACGAAGGGATTATCATTAGGAATAGCATAATTATTACCTGAGGTTTTTGAATCAATATCTATCCTAAGAATAGCTCCTAACAAAGTTGTTCGATCTTGTCCATTTTTATCAGGATCACCTGAGCCCCCACCATCACCCATAGCGATGTATAAGTATCCATCAGAAGCAAAAAGGATTTCCCCACCATTATGGTTGCTATAGGGTTGTAAAACCTCTAGGATGATAACTTCTGAACTTTCATTTGCTAGATCATGATCATTGTCCATGATCCTGAATTCACTTACGATAGTTCTTCTTGGTTCGTCAGCAACATAGTTGATATAAAATAGTCCATTTGAATTAAATTCGGGATGAAAAGCTAAACCCAATAGACCCTGTTCTCCTCCGTATAAAACTTGATCTTGGATATCTAAAAATACTTTGGTAGAATCATTACTCTCCGAACTATCGATAATCTGAATAATCCCTACCTGTTCGACAACGAATAAGCGGTTATCATCAGCATTAAAAATCCCAACGGGTCTAGAGAAACTTAAATTCGGGAAGGCAACAGAAATGTCATAATTGGTCTCCACATTTTGATTAAACGAATTTGTGGATGAAAGAATTCCTGTAAGAACTAATACAAGAAGAACAGTAACAGAAATTACTGTCATTTCAGCTTTGGTAACTTTGAGTAATTTCAAAAAGAATCCCGATTAAGTAATTCACTATGGTGATATAAGATTTATATTACGAAAAAATACAACGAATTAGTACGATCGAAACATTCTTGATCTTAACCTTGTTGATATATCGAGAATAGTACATAATCGGAATGTAGTTAGAATGGTTACCTTAAAAATTCCGCAATTAAGATTTGAGCAACGGCAGAAAAAATTTCTTCAAACCATCAAAGAGAAAGGGCTTTCCCATTTTATTGTGTTAAGTCCCAAGTCAATTTATTATTTAACAGGTTTTTCTATGATTCCTACCGAAAGACCATTTATGTTGATTTTCAAAAATGATGAAATTAATTTCTTTGTCCCTGAATTAGAGAAAATTCATGTTATAGAAGAAGCCCCATCAGTAAAAGAAGTAGGGAGTTATTTCGAATATCCCGACGAGGTCCATCCTTTGAATCATTTTGCGAATTTTATTAAGAATCATCTTAACATCAGAAGTAAGATTGGTGCAGAGGGACGAGGAGCTCCTGGGTTATGGGGATACCAAGGACCATCTTTTCAAGAGGTTTTAAAGAATATAGTCCCAATACATCCAGATATTATTACTGACATGCGAATTCTAAAGGATTCAGATGAAATTGAATGCATTAAAGAAAGTGCTCGATGGGGTGCGAAAGCCCATGAACTTCTTCAACGATATACTCATGAGGGAGAAAATGAAATCGATGTATCATTTCAAGCCTCACATGACGCCTCGAAACGAATGAGAACTGAACTGGGTCCTCATTATGCACCTGTCGGTTATGGATCTCGACCGTGTGATGTGGGGTATCGAGGGCAAATTGGGACTTATAGCGCTATTCCTCATGCCATGACACGGAACGCAGTATTTCAAAAAGGCGATACACTGGTGACAGGAGCAAGTGCAAATATTGCTGGCTATTTATCTGAGTTAGAAAGGACAATGTTTATCGGTGAACCTACTGAGAAGCAAAAAGGGTATTTTTCAATCATGTTGAAAGCTCAACAGGTAGCGTTTGATACGATGAAACCAGATATCCCTGTGTCAGAAGTAGACCGAGCCTGTCGTAAGATCTTTAAAGTAAATGGTGTTATGAATTTTATCCAACACCATACAGGGCATGCAATTGGGTTAGAGGCTCATGAACGTCCCTTTCTTGATAAAGGACTGGATCGAGTATTAATGAAACCAGGTATGGTCTTCACAGTCGAACCAGGTATCTATGATCGATCTATTGGTGGATTTCGACATTCTGATACCGTAATTATTACTAATGAAGGTAATGAACACATAACGATGTATCCCCGCGACCTTGAAAATTTAATAATAAACTAAGGTGATAATGTGTCAGATCTATTAGAATTAGGAATTGAGTTACTTCGACAAGTGGAGAATGAAAAAGCTATTGACACGTTCAAAAAAGTCCTGGAGAGAGACCCTCATAATCCTGAGGTATATAGGCATCTTGGATTAGCTTATTTCAACATTGGTAATTATTCTGAGGCTTCAAACTGCTGGAATCGATGTTTAGATCTCGATCCCAAGCATCATCAAACTTGGTGGAATCTCGGTCAGCTTCACGAAAGTTTGGGCGATTTTGAAAAAGCCTATCATGCATATTCAAAAGCTGAAACTACTGCAAGTGATATTCCTTCAAAAGCTTCGAGATACAAAGAATGGGCGCACAAAGCTCATCGAAATATAAGTAAACAGAAGAAATCAGATGAATCAGCATGAGTAAAGTACCAATGAAATCACAAGAAATCAGACAACAAATTGTGGAGATCATAACAGGACTTAGAACATATGGTCATTGGATGCTGGAGGATCTTACAAGAGAAGAAATTCTATGGAAACCTGAAAACACAAGCGCGCGAACGATTCAGAGTTACATACGACATATAATTAATGCAGAAATTTTCTGGTTAAAGCATTTGGGAGACGAAACCTATAGTTACGAATCTAAAACTAGTGAGTTTCAGAAGCTGCTAGAAACATATACTCAACTTGCGAATCACTTTATTACCAATATTCAGAACTGTGACGAGTCCCAACTCAAATTTCATACTCCAAAATATGAAGGTGAGGAATTGAAAACACCAGGGACGATGAGTTGGGTAGTATTAAGAACATCCTTGCACGCGATTCACCATTTTGGACAAATTGCCGCACTACGTTATTCCATGGAGAAACCCCCGAACAAAGAAAATCAAAAAATTACCTGGGGAGAAGCAATGGATATCGTTGTTAAGGCAATGCTTCTATAAAAAAAGGGAAGAGGAATATGACAGCTATTTATAACAGCCAATATACCGAGAAATAACTAAACGCTGTATTTCACTAGTCCCTTCACCTATTTCCAACAATTTTTGATCCCGATAGAATCGTTCAACAGGGTATTCTTTCATCAGGCCATAACCCCCATGTATCTGGACTGCATGGTTAACTACACGGTTGGCTACTTCCGAACAGTACAGTTTCGCCATAGCAGCGTACTTTTTATATTCAGAACGGCCCTGATCATATAGCCACGTCGCTTTATATAATAAATTCCGCGCAGCTTCAATTTCTGTTGCCATATCGGCTAGTTTGAATGCATTTGCTTGAAAAGTTGCAATCTTTCTGCCAAAAGCTTTACGTTGTTGCGCATATTCTAGAGCAAGCTCATATGCACCAACTGCACACCCCAATCCCATCGCTGCAATGCTTAATCTCCCCTTGTCTAGAGTGTCCAACATTTGATGGAAACCTTCGCCACGTTTGCCTAGCATTTGGCTTTCAGGGATTTTACAATTCGTAAAGAATAGTTCTGACGTGATAGAAGCTCTCCACATCATTTTTCGATGCATCTCTTGTGCTTCAAATCCTTCTGTTCCTTGGTCTACCAGGAAACATGTGTATTCCTTTTTTCCATCTGGCCGTGATCCTGTTATAGTCTGTACTGTAACACCTAAAGAGGAAGGAGATGACCCATTGGTGATGAAGTTTTTACTTCCATTGATAATCCATGAATCCCCTTCTTTCACCGCTTTTGTTTTAGATGCACCAGCATCAGAACCAGCTTCAGGTTCTGTAAGCCCAAATCCCCATAACTTATCTCCAGTGGTTAATTGGGGAAGATAGTGTTCTTTTTGTTCTTTTGAGCCGAAATAATAGATGGGACCAATTCCTAGAGAGTTATGTGCAGCAATTGTAGCAGCTTGGCTTCCATCCACGCGAGCTAGTTCTTCTACTGCAACAATATAGGCAAGATAAGATAATTCTGAACCCCCATACTCTTCCGGAATATATACACCTAATAATCCTAAATCACCCATTTTCTTTGTCAACGTTGGAGAAAACTGTTCTTTCTCATCAAGATCCCCTGCTATCGGAGCTATTTCTTTTTCAGCGAATTCTCGTACTGCTTCACGCATCATACTTGCTTCTTCAGGTAAATCATATGAAAGTGTCATGTTAGAGTCACCTTAGCTTATTAACTAATTATAGAAATGAGTTACCTAATACCTTTGTAAATATTCCATCCTCACTTTGGAATCTTATAGAACACTAAAATGGCTGGAAAGTCAAATAAAAGACAAAGTTTATTTACTTTTCAAGAATTCATTCTGTAAACTCGATCATTCTTAAAATCCTTGACAATTGCGATTGATATGGTTTAAATACTAGAGTTGAGTCAATCGACGCATATTAATAATGAGTCGAAAGAAAAACTAAAAAGTTAGTTCAATACGCACCAGAATAGGAAATTGTAAAAAGGCTGTTTTCGATCAAAAAATCCCTTAGTTTTATTTGTTTTGAGGATTACATATGGCATCTGAAAGTTCTAAATCTCTAGTTATCGTTTCAGTAGGTGTAGAACACTCTCCTTTATTACAGAATTTTCTTGATGCTGGTTTACAATTAACAATCTTACCCAATACCACAGGAGATTTTAGTTTAACGGATGAGAATGGTGCTGAAAAGGAAAATGAAATTTGGTATCATCATGAAATCATCAAATTGGCAAGTTCAATAGTACCTGATGATTTTGCTCAGAGCTCTCTTGCTAAAATCTTTACTAAACCCATTTCTGAGACACCCATGCCTCTTACTGATGCAGAACGCTTTTTGATCCAGTGGGTATCAGAACAACATAAAGCGAAACATGATTTTACTGATTTTTTCGTTGCTTTAAACGAGTATTCAAATAAGAAGATATCAGTTCATCCATTAAAGCTTCCTGAGACTGTATTAACATTACATGGAGAAGAATTTGATATTCCACTAAGATATTTTCAGGTGACGGGCTTTATAGATAGAAAAGCGGAAAGTAAACCAGATTTAGATGAACTGCGTAATCTTCTCAACGAAACTAAAGAGGGAAAGAGCAACAAAAAAACTAAACCAAAAATTGCAATAAACGGACTAAATACGAAGCGAGATATCTTAGAAGAGGCAGCAAAAAAAGCAATTACAGAAGCAGATGCGATTTTAATCCTAGCAAGTGATCCATGTTCTCTTGGAATCCTTCTTCTACATAAAGAATTTACTCGTGTTATTCGTGAGAGTAAAGCCCCATCCACTCTTGTTTGTCCGATTAAGTTTTCATTTCGTGAACAATTTATTTTAGAATTACTTTCTATCAAACCTAGCTTGGTCGGTATTGCAGAACTATGCTCTGGTGCTATTGACCATCTGGTTGTTGGTCCTGACGATGCCAGTGAAGTAAAAACGTTAAGAGATCAAGGTTTTAATGTACTAATGGAAGATTTGACAAAAATAAAAGATGCTCAAGGATTAACAACCATTTTAAAGGGATTGGGAATCTCACTTAAAGAATTATCAGTTGAAAGTGAAGAACAGAGTAAAAAAAGCAGTTTAGAGGACCTAGTGACCAAATTAACTTATTCAACTACAGATAACAACTCAACCGCTGATATTGCGGATACTGTGGAGGAAGCTGAGACTACTGTAGAACTACCTGACAATCAGGTGGCTGTTAAGGAAAAGCCACGGCCTGTTGTTAAATTACAGGATACGGAAACGCGTAATTATGATTTTGAGGACCCTGAATTAGTTTTGACACAGGAAATGATTGAATCATTAATGGAAGAATTGACTGAAGACTTCACACCTCCTGAAGACAAACCTGCAATCACTACGGTAGAGAAAACGGAAGAAAAGGTAGCTGAAGAAAGTCAAGAAGTATTCACAGAATCAATTGAGAATTTCCTAAGTTTTGACGAATCACTTAATCGATCAGAAATGATTCAAAGGATAAGTGAGAGAATATCAAAGAATGCAGATATGGCA
The DNA here is from genome assembly GCA_016839785.1 of Candidatus Hodarchaeota archaeon. Classification (GTDB taxonomy): domain Archaea; phylum Asgardarchaeota; class Heimdallarchaeia; order Hodarchaeales; family Hodarchaeaceae; genus Hodarchaeum. Next base: position 9,184 of record JAEOTQ010000124.1, read on the forward strand.
GGATATGCAGCAAAAAAGCTCACAGGTGCCCTTATTTCCTCAAAAACACCTCCCCAGTTTTTAGATGAGTATATTTCTTTAATTAGGACAAGACCCCTATTATTCATTAAAGAATTGGTGGATTGGCTTGTAACGGATGTAGAAAGTCCTGATTACGTCACGTTTTCCCAAAAATCATTGATTATTGTAAAAATTGGCAGGATCGAAACTCCTTTTGTAGAGCAAATTATAGAACACTTAGTTAAATATCGGATGACCCAGAAGTTAGCTCCAAAGGAGAGGGAACACCTTCGTACTATTATTGGTATGATTACTGCTCGAGATGTAACTTTACAGCGTAAAGCAATACGTGAATATCTCTCTCATTATGAAACATTAAAGAAACCTGATGATGTCTGGCTTGGGCTATTAAAATATGATGCTGCATTAGTTGCACTGGAACTCATTGAACATGAGTCAAAAAGAGGGATAAAAATTGTTCAAGATGCATTAACACGAGACTTAGGAAGTTTTGGACATATTGTCTATGAAGTATTTGCAGCATATCAGAAAGGTGACATCCAAAGTGTGCTTTCAGCTGCTGGTCCATTATCAGATGGCTTAGTCCGAAAGCAAAAGAGAGTCGAGCTTGCAGAGAAAATTACGAAATTTGGGAGTATTCCAATTGAAATACTTGCCAATAATGTACAAATGGATCCTAAAGAGTTAGAATCCCTTGTGTATGAAATGATCAATGAAAATGAAATAAATGCAAAAATTGGGGTCGTAGAGGGGCGTCTCTGTATTGTACAATTAGGGGAGAATGGTAGTAATAATCAAAAAAATAATGATTAGTACACTTCGAACCTTCGTTCCTAGATTTGAAATACTCCTGCGCTAACTAGGATTAAGATTAACAATAGCGTAACGATTAGAATCCAAAGGACGTTTAGACGTCGAACTTTTGCTGATTGACGTTTGGATAATCCTCGACTTTTTACGCCAAAGATCCAGAATACACTTGTACAAGATAGAATTATAGCTAGAATGTTTAGAAGGAGTAAATTTGCTGATTTCATAGCTAGATCAAATTGACCGATAGCACCTAAGATACCAATCGTTGCGGCGGGAGGGCATAAAGATGCAGCAATAGCTACCCCTACAATAGAAACATCTAATCCACGAGCAACAATTATCCCTGCAGCTAAACCACCCAGTAACGCAAGAGATATCGTTGGAATGGTAAGAGAAGTTCGATTTAATACTTCAGAATAGAGTTGATTCCCCCCAGGATCTGTAGCATGTATGTCTATCACATCCACTGCATTGAAAACATATCCAATAAGTGCACTAAGACTAATTGTAGTAAAAATTCCTGTAAATTCTGCAAAAATTCCCTTTCTGACAAAGGATGTGGTTTCTAAACTTAATAATCCAAGTGATGTCAAAACTATTGGTCCTAAAAGAGGTGCAACTATCATACTTGCAATAATTACGACAACATCATTATTTAATAATCCAAACGTTGCCAAAGTAGCTGCTAATCCATTCATTAATAGATAAGTAAACGAAAGTCCTGAAATAATCCCAACGTTTGCCAAGATTTCTTCTCTATTAACCCCAGCACTTTGTGGGAGAGTACTTTCACCTTTTTTGCTTGTGATCAACAACGAAAGAGGGCGTACCACGATATCCCCATATGCAACACCGATGCCCCTTGCCTTCAGTTCTTCGATTAACATATTTGTTTGGTAATCTTTGATGCGAAGCTCGTATCTAATCGTCTCACCAAAATCGTAAGTGGTGGCAAGAACTGAGAATTCCTTTAAAAACTCGTCCATCAAGGTTTTTCGATCAGTAGGCAAAGTAACCTGAATTTCCTTCACTTTCGGGCCTCAAAATTTGGTATTTCATTGAGGATAAAAATGATAGAGACGAAATTTATTAAACCTCTGATCCTCGCGTCAAAAAAAAACAAAGGTCTCCATGACTACTTCTAATCTAGATTGGATTTCTCTATTGGAATTAGAATAGTGATAGTGAGAAAATATCTTTGATAGTGTTAGTTGGAACTAATTCCGATGTTACAAAAAGATAGAGGCCAGCTAGATCGATTGTCTATCCGTTTAGCAAATTTAACATCCAAAAGAGAATTTAATACAACTTGGTACATATTCGTTTTTCTATTCTTCTTCGTCTTAGTATTATTCCCAACTATTTATGTGTTAGGTAAAGTAATTTTAGAATTTCCTGCGATAAACGATTCAGTCCTTTCAAATACAGAAATTCAGTCTCAAATCATATCTGCACTATTCTATTCAATATCGGTTTCAATATTTGTGACAATTGTTGATTTGATTTTTGGTCTTCCGATTGCTTGGACGCTGGTACGTAAAGAATTCCGTTTCAAATCCTTACTGAATAGTTTCATTGAATTACCACTTGCAGTTCCAACTGCTGGATTAGGTTTTTCTGTTGCCTTATTCTGGGGAGTTACACCGAATGTAGAAACCCCTATATTTGCAGTTCAATTAATTAAGAATGCTCTTCCAATTCTTATTCTATTTCATTTTACTACAACTTTTCCTTACGTTGTGAGATCTTTGACTGCAATTTTGGAAGAAATTGACGTTACACTTGAAGTGGCTGCCCGTACCTGCGGTGCAAGTAAATTTACTGCCGCAAGAACCGTTACTTTACCAATGTTTCGTTCTGGTGTTGCTACTGCAATGGTTTTAAGTTTGGCTAAGAGCTTATCTGATACTGGTGGGGTTGTTACTTTGTTAGCTACAATCCAGAGTGCTACCCAGACTGGAACAACCTTGATCGGTACTTGGAAGCACGCTTTTGAGGATAAGACGCCTGTTCCTGGGATCCCTTATGATTCCCTTGTACCAAGTACCGCATTTCTTGCAGCTATTATGATAATCATAGCATTAACCCTGGTATTTATTGCAAAAATGATTGCTAGGAATGCGCGGTTACCGTTCCGTAAAGTTTTTCCTTCATTTGAATGGACTGTGAGTGAGGGTAAAGCTCCACAAGCTCGTCAAATTGTCGCTTTTGGATTTCTGATTATATTTGTTATAGTTCCTTCTTTATTTCTAGTAGCATATTTGATTCAGGGTGCCTCACTTGCAGCATTTTCTTCAGCTAATTGGGTACTATTTGGGCAAAGCATATTTATGACTGTTTTAGTCGCAAGCATCGCTACAATCGTTAATGTTGTCCTGGGTGTCCCCATGGCTATATTGATTGCACGAAAATCCGATAGATTCTCTCGAATACTCGATGCAATGGTTGATATCCCTTATGTAGTTCCAAGCTCTGCACTTGGGCTCTCTGTCGGATTCTTCTGGACAGATCAATCCATATTACCTGTAAATGAACTCTTCTTTGTAATCATGGCACATATAAGTATGACTTTCCCCTTTATTGTTCGAAATACACTAGGAGGCTTATCTGAGCTAGATTCTGCTTATGAAGATGTTGCACGGACTTTGGGAGCGCGACCTATGCAAACATTCAAAGAAATTACATTACCAGTCATCAAATTTTCAATTATTGCTGGGGCCATAATGTCATTTACACGAAGTGTTGGGGAAACTGGAGCTACATTGGCAGTTTCTCCCTCATCGATAACAGCTCCAGTGTTTATCGTAAATTTAATTAAAAATGACCAAAATTACTTCCTTGCGGCCCTAACCACGTTAATCCTGATATTTATCTCATCATTATTGATCTTTACACTTCGAGCTAGTATTTCCCGTGCAAAACGGAGGTAGGAAAGAAATGATAGATAGCCCCCACATAGTTATCTCCGATTTAACAAAACGCTTCGGTAAGAAAGAGGTACTTAAAGGAATTAATCTAAATATAAAGAAAGGAGAATACATAGTAATTCTAGGGCCAACAGGTGCGGGAAAAACAACACTCTTGAAGATCATTGCGGGTTTATTACCCCCTACCAGTGGTAGGATTTCAACTGATACAGGTGATATTACTGATTTACCTCCTGAATTCCGCAATCTCGCATATCTTCCACAAACTTCTGATTATTCATTATTTGCATACATGAATGTGTGGAATAACGCGATTTTCTCTCCAAAAATGAAAGATGAAAAATCACTCCAAGAGATAACAACAATCGGAAATGAAGTTTTAGATCTAGTGAACTTGCGTCATCGGTATAATGCGTTACCACATGAGCTGAGCGGGGGTATGAAGCAAAGGGTGGCACTCGCTCGGGCAATTGCAACAGATGCAAGTATTTTTCTGTTGGATGAGCCTCTTAGGGCCTTAGATGCGCGGTTGAGGATAATATTACGCACTGAAATCAAGAAATTAGTTACTGATCTAAAGAAAACGACTTTTCATGTAACTCATGATCAGGAAGAAGCGTTAGCTGTTGCTGACCGCATTTTGATTATCAATGAAGGGAGGATTATTCAGTTTGGAACCCCTCAAGAGATTTACCAACGGCCTAAGACACTTTTTTCAGCGTACTTCTTTGGGATAACAAATCTATTACCTGTAAGTTTTAAGGATCTTAAAGACGATAAAATGATCTTTTCGGTAGGAAACCACACCATAACAGCTTTAGCTAGCTTAGGAGAAATATCTGAGACTTCTGAAGATTTAAAAGATGAATATGTCTTGGCCATCAAAGCTGATAGTATTACAGTTTCATCAATTCCCTCTACAGAGGGTCTCGGATTAAATGAATTCAACGGATCAATTGAGAATTTGTATTATTTAGGAAAATGGATTCACATGGTTGTTGTTGTTGAAACATTTCCTAAACAAATGGTCATTGCTATTCCTTCAACTGAAATGAGAAAGTATAAATTAAATTCTGATGTACTAATCAAATTCGATATAGAAGATATAATACACTATAATGAACCGTGGGAAAAGGTTAAACAACTGGAGGATAGTTAATGCCGACTGTAACGTTAAGAAATATAGGTAAAAAGTTTGGGCGAGTAGTGGCATTGACTGGGATTGATCTTGAGATAAAAGATGCTGAATATCTGGCAATCTTGGGTCCTTCTGGTTGTGGAAAAACTACTCTTATCAATTGTATTACAGGAATTGTAGATATCAGCGAAGGTAAAATCGAAATTGATGGGAAATCTGTGGAAGGAATTCCGATTGAAAAACGTGATTTTGCCATGGTTTTCCAAAATATTGCCCTGTTTCCCCATATGACCGTTTCTGAAAATATATCTTATGCTCCCTATGTAAACGACATTCCTCATGTAGAACTCAAAAAAATAGAATCAGAAATGTTAAAACTAGTAGATTTATTAGAGCAAAAAGACCTTTATCCTCGAGAACTAAGTGGGGGTGCGCAACAAAAGACTGCGGTTGCGAGAGCATTAGCAACCCGAGAAAAACTCCTTATACTTGATGAACCTATTAGTGCTCTTGACTATAAGGTACGGGTCACGTTAAGGTATGCGATTCGGAAATTAGTCAAGGATCTAGGATTAACTGCAATTCACATAACCCACGACCAAGAAGAAGCAATGTCAGTTGCAGATAGAATCGTGATTCTCCGCGCGGGAGAAATTGTGGAGATTGGTACTCCACAACAGCTCTACAGCTCACCTCAGACCCTTTTTACAATGAACTTCGTTGGAGAGAGTAATTTTTTGGAAGGCGTAGTGACAGAGGTGGTTTCTGACCATGAAGTACATGTCAGTTTTAGAAATAATCAATCCCTTGGATTAAAAAATGGAGACCCGCATTTTGAAGAAGGAGAGAGTATAGTGGTAGCTTTTCGCCCTGAAAATGCTTTTATAAGCAAGAAATCCATAGGTAATTCATTAATCGGGGAAATTACAGGCAAACAATTTATCGGGGGCTATATCAGATATACTATCTCACTTCGAACCGAGGATGAAATCATTCTCGATTCTCGACTCGATATAGAACCACACGGGAATATTTTTATTCAACTCAACCCTCAAGAAGCACGAGTTTTTCGTGCACCAACATATGGACTGAAGAAGGTGTTAACTCTTGAATGATGGTCAAAGCGTAAGCAGTTTACTGCATTGGTTTAAGGAAAGAAGAAATCAAATAATATTAAAAACTCTAGATGAACATGCTGGAAAACTAGTAGATACTTGCACTGCAAGTCTTGAATTGCTGGAACTCCTGAAGTCTACTGATCAATCTAAGGCTGAAAAGTTATATAACAGGGTAAGCATGCAAGAAAGATCTGCAGATCATTTTCAAGATGATTTAGCAACCGAAATTGCACGAGGAATGCTTCCTCCTGAAATACGGGAAAAATTATTTCGCTTAACAAGAGTAGCTGATTCTGTTGCCAATTGGATTAAAAGCGGAAGTAAGAATTTAGTCCTTTTAGTAAAATTAGAGGTTGATACCTCAGAATTTGATATGATACTGGATTATTTGATTGAAATAGTCAAGTTAACCCATGAGAGTGTCGTTATCTTTAGGAAAATGGTTAATGCGTTGGGAACAGATGATCAGTTAATACTTGATACTAGACAAATTATCGAGGATCGAGAAAGAGAGGCGGACAATGTCCACTTTTCGGTAAGAGAAGAAATTCTTGCCATAAATGATAAACAGGGTTTTTCTGTTCATTTCTTGCTGATCGATGCAGCTAAATGTCTTGAAAATGCTTCAGATTCAATTACCAATGCTGCGGATATCCTCTATACTATTGTAATGTTAGGAATTCCCACATAAAATAAACTGAGAACTAAAAAGGAAAGAAGAACTCCCTATGGGAGTTTATCATAGATTTTTTCTTCTTTGATAAGTACTTCAATATTGTCAATACCGTCAAATCGGCCTAATTCTGCAACGAAGTAGTCTAGGTCGTGTTTTGATTTGCTATGTACTTCTAAGATGAAATTACTTTCACCATTTGCGCGGTACAATGCAAGAAGATCACAGTTTAGACCTTGACAGATATAAGGGAGATTGTCCATTTGGGCGTAAGTTTCATAGCTGGGTTCCATCTGGAATCGAATAATAGCTTGTTTCTCATAACCTAGGTTTACAGGGTCAGTGATCACACGAAAGCCTTGGATTACTCCTTTTTCTCGTAATCTTCGCACGCGATTTCTGACTGTACCCTCAGTACGCTTTATTGACTTTGCAATGGTCGTAAATTTAGTTCTTCCATCCCGATTTAGAATTTCTAAGATTTCCCGATCAATTTCATCATATATCATATGTTTCATCTCACTTCACAATTGTTATTGCTTACTTAACAATAGTGAATTTTTCCTTTAAAAAGCTTTGGGAAAAACGTAGTAATTCGAGAATAGCAATTTTACGATTCTCGAAATTCACCCGAATTTCGTAATAGATAACGTTCTATATTGTGTAAATTTAAATGAAAATATGTTTGATACAGCAATAGAGCACAAAGTACTGATTAAGGCACTACGTGAAAATGTTTTTGATGCAATGACGACTGCTGAAGGATTAGATGGATGGTTTACGCAGGGATCAGAGGTTGATCGACGTCCAGGAGGGAAAATATTATTTAACTGGGTAGAATGGGGTGTTGACAAAGAAACCTTCAAAGCGGAATGTCCAATACTCGAGGTAGTTATTCCTGAGAGATTAGTCTTTAAATGGTGGAGTGACCACTATACTACGGTGGAGATGGACTTTCAAACCGTGTCTGAGGGGACGGTCGTGTCACTAATTGAACAAGGGTACGCAGATACAAAGGAAGGGCGTCATCGATGTTTGGAATGTGCCGTAGGATGGGGAGAAGCATTAACTTTATTGAAATTCTTTGTTGAGTACGGAATTAGGTATTAATTTTTATTTCCCTAAGACTCGTCATTTTTGAATTATAATATTCCAACTTTAAGGAAAAGTATCTTTCTTCGCGGTAGACACCGCAAAATTCTGGCCGAATATGCGTTCTGTGGAATCTTCAAAAGTGGAATGACGTCTTGCTTTGAGGTATTGATTGGTTCGCATAGCCAGAGATTTTCTTTGTAATGGTTCGAGATCTTCACCGCGAATTTTCCAATCATCGATATGAGCATCTGGTGGAGCTTGAGCTAATAGGCCAACGGTCATATGTTGGTTGCCATCCATTATGATAATGTATTTTTCTCTAGCCTCAGATGTAAAGAACAATTCTTCAATCAGAAAGTGTTCAATTTGAAACGCGCCACTGAAAAGATCAGTCAAATATGGATGAAGATTAGTAAGAAATGTCATTACTGGTGACGCCAAGCCTAGAGATGGCTTTGAAAGAAATGTTGTTACATTAGATTTAAGATCTGTTTCAAAAATGCCCTCAATACTATAATTTCCCTCTCGTAGGGTATCAAAGGTGTCAACAATTTGAATATTGCTTACTCCCTCAATAACTAATGCCTGAGGCATAAATGTCGCGTCATTGGCAAAAGATCCCCTTTTTAACAATCCTCGCAAAGGTTTCTCTTGTACAGAATCTTTAGTTGCGGTAGTAGGTGAAGACAGTGGGATTCGTTCCTCAGATTTACGGAACTTCCCCATTAATCGTCCAAATAATCCTTTCTTTTTGATTGGAGTTTCTTCCTTCACTTGGGGTTTCATTTTTGGAAGAGATGGGGAGGGTTTTGGTTTCTGATCACCAGAAAGTGTTTTTTTCCAGGTGCCAGCTTTTTGTTCGTCAAGTCCTCGTAAATGAAGTATTTGAGCAACACTTGAGGCATTCAGATCGTCAGCTGGAGTTTTCATTATTAGTATTGGGTTTGCTGGTGAAGATGCATCTCTAACTAACATGAGGTGTTCTAGGGTATTTAAGATTCGTCCTCGAAGCATGACGAATTCACTATTAAGTATGGGTCTATCTAAAAATGAAGTAATTCTCTGAAATGGTGTTTGAAGTGTATTTACTTTGAAATTCTCGTCTGTATTCCATGATGAGATCAGAGAAGTCTGTTTTGTAGTAGAAAGGAGAAAAGCTTGGGTTTCATTCATATTTGCGATTGTAACACTCGGATTTTGAGATACAACATGAAGAACTTCGTGTTCTTTAAGTAATTTCCAAATAGGTGTAAGTAAATCTGAATGCTGCTGATGATCTTGTTGAATGTTATGTGCCTGAATCTCTTGATGTGGATATGTCCGTTTCAAAGCAGCAGATAAAAGCGCTAATTCCCACCCACAAGGACCCTTAGAAAGATAATTTCCCACTCTTTTTAGATAAGGTGCGACAAAATAATCTTTCAATCGAATTAATGAAACATCTCGAGGCATACCACGGCCTCCCATAAACAAATCTTGAGATCTCATCTTAATAGCCGTTTTATAGGCAACATAGAATACATGCATGAGCTTGTCAGGTGATTTATTACGAGAGCGGCCTGATTTAAAGGCTTCAAATATGGAGCTATAACGATCTTCATCGGACGCTTCAGAAGGGACCTCTGATGCAGTTGCAATGAAATCAGCAACAAAGAGGGCTCGAGCCCCTTCTTCCTCTGTTAATCCCGCATCAGTTGCCAGAGTGAGCAGTTCTGGAGCTGCACTTGCATATCGACTTAATCGAACTGGAATATCATATTCTCGTCCTAATTCAATTAATAAAGAATCAAAAAATGGAAGATTTGGTATGCTTGACACATAATCACCAAGATTTAGTAATCGAGAGAAAGAGATATTTCTAAACTATAACCTTTTGCTAATGAAAAACTCTCCTACTTATAAAAAGAATGAGTTTTATATTGATATTCTTACTTCAAACTTGCTCTTTGCTGTTGGGCTAGATATAGAAGACCCAACGTCAAAGCTCCACCAATAACCCCACCATAGAACCCAACATCGGGCCACCAGGCGTTATCGTCAATAATATTAACAATTGCAAATCCAATGAAGGCAAAGAGTTGTAATCCGATAGCACCTAATGCAGCAAAAATACCCATATTGGCGTGATAATCACTTAATTTATCATTCACTCCAAGATAAGAAATATAAGCGCAAAATGCAAGCAATCCAATGGCCACGAGTAGAAAAGGGGACATCAAAATATGATTATAAGGATTGATCCACCCTTCTTCTGAAACGCCCACATACCAATTTCCCCAATACCACCCTGCAAAATCCCCGATCAATAAGAGTGCTACTCCAATTACGCTAGTAATTAAGGAACCAACATACAAACTGTTTGTATTCATCGACTTTGACATAATATTTCACCAAATAAGTTTACTTAAGAAATTATTCTACAAGGATTTATCAATTTTTTACTCTTTCATTCAAATTGTGCAAATCTGAAAGAAAAAATCTACTAAAAGTTTTGATACAGATATTTTTTTAATTCTATTAAAGAACTGTAAAATAATGAGCTGTGATTCAATCATAATTTAATAAATTGGTGAAAACAATGAGTAGACGAGTTTATGTAAAAGGTAAAAAGACCTATGCAAAAGGTCAGGCACCAGATTTAAGTGAATCTGACCGCTATCAAAATATTATTTCTCTAATGAGTATTCGGGTAGAGGATGTCCACGAACGTAATCCGATGGATCGAACGGGCGAATTTTACTTTGAAGTCGGTGGGAAAGGGCTTCTCAAACACGATTATCGTATTCCGCTACATGGTGAGATCAATATTAAAGAAAACTTAACGTATTCTGCAAAACAGGATTTTACCCTTTGGATTTCCTTTGATGAGGCTAAAAAAGAGAAAACCCGAAGTATTCCTATAAAATTTCGTGAGAGGGATGCTACCAAGGATGATACAATTATAAAAGCCGAAATCCCAATAACTTTTGGTTCTGGAACAAAGTATGAAGTGATTAAGGGCCCAGGGATTACCGTCAAATTAAAAATCTCAAGTCATAAGACACGATATTGAATTGGTGTTTCCTAGTATGGCCAAAAAGGATTCTAAATCAAAGAAAAGCTTTGTCGATCGAATTAAAGACTCAAGCAAAGATTTTGTTGACGGGGTAAAAGCAGAAATTGATGAAGTGGGGCAAACTTCGCAGTCGAAAGGAGGAACCTCTTCCTATGTAGGAAGAAAAAAGGAAGAATTCCGACAAACTGTAAATAGACGTGTGAGTGATACCAGTTCTCCTGAAACTGTTTATTATTCCACTACTGCTTGGTTTTGGGCAATGTTTTTCGTGATCATAATATGTCTGTCCCTTTTCTTCTCTGGAATTATGTATCCTCGGTTTTTCTTAATGGGACTTCTCGCATTGATCGCTATGCCCTTTCTAGTAGTCTGGTGCTTAATCCATATGATTCCTACAATTCGAATATTTGGTTTTACGGTTTTTGATCGAAGTCAATTATCTCTAAGAAGACAGTTAACTGTTGGAAAGGAGATTGCACGATTTTTCACTCGTGAATTCCTCCAAGAATCCCCTACATTCGCATTCATTTTGTTTATGTTTATACTCTTCTTTCTATTGTCTATTTTCTTTGCTTTCCTTCCTTAAATGGATAGTAGGAGGCATGTTTTTGCCTCTACTTTCTTTCGGATTTCGAATTTTATAAACGATTAATAGAAGACTTTGGTTTAGCTAGTAAGTGAAGCAGCTCATCTTGAGAGGATATAATGCTAACATCTTTCTCATAACCATTAGAATAAACGGTTTTCTGTAAGTAATTCCCAAAACCATCTTCGGCATGTATGATTATATGGTCAATATCATTCGCAGTAATCTGTGGAACATATCGATTTATAACACTCGCATCCCATAATACTCGTCCGTAGGAGTTATTTCCCCAGAAGATTGGATTTTTCATAACTGAAAAATCAAGTTTCTCTCTATTCTTCAAATATACACTTGCATTTACCATAAACACATTTGATAAAGTGTCTTCGACCGTGAATCGAAGAAATGTGTGGTGTAAAAGCTGAGGGGAATTTAAATTCCAGCTTTGATTGATAACTCGGGTTTCTATGGTAATGTCAGAGATAGTTGGTGGAAGCTGGTCAATTATGGGTATATCACGCCAAATTGTGATTTTTTGCGAAGAAGATTTAGGATGTACCTCTAATAATAATTCTTGGGAGTCCTGATATTCTCGGATCGAATATTGAGAGGAGAATTTTTCCATTATTTGAGGGAAAGGATTATCCCATGATTTTGGAATCAGGATCGCAACCGTTAAAGGAGTTTTGTATATTTCAGTATCAAGCTTGGGTGTTGAAAATTCAAACTCAAGCCTATTGTCAAAGTAACTAATAGACGAAAATTCAACGTAGTGTTTTTCGATTTCATAAGCAACTAACTCACCCCAGGAAGTATACCATACATCAGGCCATCCAGCAATTTTTGAAATTTCATTTTCGTATTTTACAAAATCTGTAACACCATATGAAATACCAGAAGGATTGGTATGTCCATATCCCTTGAAAACCTCATATCCTTCAGAGTGGTAAATTTTCTTTAGAATTGGTTCAATTTTTTGTAAATTGTTGTCATCTATTCCATCTGTATTTATGGTTGTTCCAGCTAACGGCCACGATGATGGAGGCCATGAGGTACCTTCAGCGCTAATTGTACGACCTAGATCAAAGTATTGTTGGACATAAGTTGACCCTCCAGTATCACCATAAGGGTAAGCAAATACTATTGGGGTAAATCCAAACAGATCTTCTATACCAGTACGTCCCCATTCTATGAGAAGTTCTTTTTCACGAGAATCAAATTGTGATAGATGAACATGTTTTCCACAATGCGATTGAACATCATAACCTTGAAATAACTCATCTAATAAGAACGCATTACGCCAGTATGATCGGTTAGGATAACTCCGGTAAGAAGGTGCAAAGATCGTATGAGAAATTCCGTATTTTTGATCAATTGGGGACAAAAATACATCAGTTAATCTCGCATCATCCCATGAGAGGACAAAAGTTGTATTGCAGTCCTGTGAAAAATGAGTAATTCTAGGCTTTTTGGGAAATTGGCGAAAATTAGGACTACCAATTGGTGGGGGATCAACGATGGTACTTTGCATTAAGCCTAGAATAAGTGAAATATTGACAAGAAGTAGTAGTAATCCCCCTAGTTTCTTTTTATTTAGGATTGTGAGGAGATTTTTTTTCTGTGTTGATTTTAGATTATGAATTCTGCAGTTAAATTGGTCAATCTGAATGTACCTCACGATAAACACCTTAATAATGGGATCAAAAGTCATTTGAGCCCAAAATAAGAATAGAAATATCGTTTTTAAGACGATACAATCGAACAAGGCATTTTCATTTACAAACAGACTGTTTTCATTCCAGAACAGAGTGTTCTAAGTTTTAGATGGCCTGTACATTTTTTAGAACAATATTAGAGGATGAGAATAAACTGTGGGATCGAGTCTAGAGGAGTAGTCAAATTGTGAGAATATCCGAATTCTACAATGGTTTCATTTTGTAAGTTCTTATGGCTTCAAAGCAAAAGATTATCGAGATACTGCTGTTAAACACTAGAAAAAGGAGATCTTCTAGTCGTAGGGGGGTATTTCGAGAGAGGATTAGTATTAGAGTTAAGATAAAAAATGTTAGGGAGAAAGAAAGGTAAAATGCCATCCTAGGAATTAAGAGGCCTCCAAATTTTACATAGAGCCCCAGAACACCTGTTTTCACTTCCTCTTTAATCAAATATTTATCGGTCTTGATATTCTGTGAAACTAAGCCAGCAGTAACAAGCTTGTTCATATGGTAAGAAACCGTGGATGATGATGGGATATTCAACTGCTTTTGAATTTCCCTAATTCCAGACTGACCATGTGATAACAGATACCAGTAGATCTGAAGGGTTTTACCCTTTAATAACTCCTCTGCTACCGAATTATTTGAATTCATCTATTCTCATCACTCAGAAGTAATCTAGGGTAAACCATATTCTGTTTCTGTGTTTTACACTGGAAAGATTGAAAAAATTAATTCTTCCAGAGAATTTAGACCGTCATAAATGTTGTTGGAATCAATAATATCCAGAAATTGCATATTATGAAGATTATAAGAAAATTTCACAATCTGAACTCCCCAAATGAGATGTTCGGTCTGTTCCCATATCCCTTGAATGAATCCAAAAACCATTTTTTCTTTTGAAAAAGCTAAGCTAAATGTTGTTCCATCTTCATAGGCAAGATCCATCAGGAATGTAGGTGGGATTATATCATCAAGAGTCGTAACTCCTTTACTAATATTATCAAGTGCAAGTATAGAGGATCGGAACTCAGCCATGACATGATTAAGTTGTGAACGGTCAATTGGGGTGATAGCTGCACTTGGTTCATTGAGTAATGCCATAGAAAACGTACCATTAAGTGATCCTACGAGAAGCCCATCAATAAACCGTGAATAATGCGTTGAGATATTTAAATTCAACCAGGTATTATTATAAATCCATAAATAGCTAATATTAGCCTCTTTACTTTCCATTTGTTTTGCGATCGCACTTCCCATAGTGTTTTCAACTATAGGGATAATAGAGGGCTCTGTAGGAGCTAAAAATGAATAATAAATGCTTGAGATTGCCACAAAGAGAAGAATACCTGTCATTCCTCCAGCAAATATACCGATCAAGCCATGTTTTTTAAATGAACCATTTAGAACCATTTTAACACCCTTGGAATATCAGGATTCCAAGAAAGATAAGCGAAAACTCATCTTAAATACGTATACCTTGGAACAGCGTGTTCGTAAATACAAACATACCTTTGAGAGTAAATTTTTGACAATGAAATGTGAATTTGAGGTTACGAGAATAGAGAAAAATTTGCCTTGAGGAAAAAGAATAATAATCGACTTAATTCGAAAGGGAAACTATAAGGAAACTCTGAAATCAAAGGAAAACAACACTAAGATTATATTTAGGATGTGGAAACCATCGAAGACGTACTTGAATTTGCAGTGAATGAGGGTGAAAAAGCGGGAGCGGATTTTGTTGAAGCTCGATTTGAGGATTTAAAATTACATACCCTGATTCGTGAAAAAGACACAATGAAAGATGTTCTAAGCTCACGTCGACGCGGAATTGGAATTACAACTTATTACAAAGGAGTCCAAGGATTTAGCTATACAGCTGCCCTTTCACAACCAGATGTACAGGAAACAGTGTTAAGAGCTGTAAAAATTGCCAAAGCCTCTGAACCTACAGCACGATTACGTTTACCTTTTGAAAAAGACGGAAAATTACCAGATATTCGGACTCCACTCGAATTTAAAGTCAACAAACACCCAATGAAGTATAGTTTAGCTTATAAAAAGGATTTAGTGGATAGAGCTTCAAGCACTGCTTTATCCTATGATTCTCCGAAAGCAAACTCAATTATTGGAAGATATGGTGAATTGAGTGGAATTAAAATGCTCTATACCTCGGAAAATAGGTTGGTAAGCTATAAACCCATCATTACTGATTTGCGAATGACAGTCATTGTGAAGGATCCAAAAACAGGTGAGTTACTAAGAGCAGGAGATGGCTATGGTGGGGCCTACGGATTAGATAGATGGGAACAGAAGGGAAGAACTCCTGAAGAAATTGCTACAAACGCATATAATTGGGCTGTAGAGAAATGTGATGCGAAAAAACCTCCTGCAGGAAAACATCGTGTACTTACGGATCCAGACCTTACCGCTGTACTTGCACATGAATCTTTCGGACATCTAACAGAAGCAGATGGAGTAGTAGAGAAATCTAGCCCTCTCACGGGAAAAATTGGTCAACAGATCGCTAATGAGGGTATCAATGTTATCGACAGAGGTATAAATCCTGGTGAGGGAGGACTGTGGTTGCCTTTCGACGATCAAGGAGTTCCTACTGCAAACACGAATCTTGTTGAAAATGGTGTCCTGAAATCATATTTACATAACAGAGGAACTGAACAGGCAGTACCAGACTCAGGTGGACTAAGCGGGAATGCTAGAGCTTTGAACTATCGATTTTCTCCAATCCCCAGAATGAAAAACACAATATTTCTTCCTGGTGATGTGAAAACAGAGGAAGAAATGCTGGAATTATTAGGAACAGGTATTTACTCTATTGACACTTCCGGTGGCTCTGTATCAATGTCAAACTTCCAATTCTTCGCTTTACGAGGTTATTGGGTTGAAAATGGCGAGAAAAAGTACCCACTTCGAGATCATTTACTAACAGGAAATATCCTACAGTGTCTTTTACAGGTCGAGGCATTAAGTCAAAAGACAGTCCTATTATCAGGCTACTTTGGTGGTTGTGGTAAGGGCGGACAAAATGGTTTATCAGTTGGTATGGGAGCTCCTCATATGCTCTTCTCAGAAATTCAAGTTGGAGGAGAAAGCTGAAGCAGTTCTGGATGTGACTCTATGGGTAAAGTTGAATTTGAAGATATTAAAGGGTATTTACAGGGTCTTGCTGATGATACAATAAAATACGGAGTGTCCAAATATCCAGGAATGGAGATAGAATCTTACCTCATGTATGGATATGAGAGTGAGATTAGTATTGAAGGTGGCCTCCCTAAGGCTCTTGATGGCTTTGGTGGGGGAATTGGGGTACGTATCGCAGATAAAAAATGCGTTGGATTTGCCTCCTCTTCTGGTTTGACTAAGGAAAGTCTATTTGATACTGTAGATGATGCTGTTGCGACGATGCAGGCTATAAATGCAACTGATGAAAAATTTCATGGATTTGCGGATCCTGTTAAACGTCATTCCGTTGATGGTGATTTCTACAAACCTATACTTGATTTAACTTCAGCTGAACTTATTCAAATGGTAAATCAGATTACTTCTGAAGCACGAGAAGTCGATAAACGTATTGCAACAATTATGGGTAATACAGGAATAGCATATGGAGGATTCGCGGTTGCTAATAACAGGGGAATCAACAATGCGAGTACTTCAGTGGCCTCTTTCATTGTTATTCAATGTATTGCACAAGAAGCTGGTTCAGATAAGCGTAAAATTGGTTTTGAATTTGATGTCAGTCGTTCAAGAGAACTTAAATGGGATGGGCTTGCTGAAAAAGCAGCGACTCATGCCGTAAATCTCTTGGAAACCAAGAAGTTAAATAAATCCGAACCACTACCAACGGTCTGGGAACCTCGTATTAGCTCCACATATATTATGAGTAGCCTTTCACCTGCATTAAATGGACGTATGGTTGTAGAAGGAAGATCTCGATTTGCTGATCGAATTGGTGAAGAAATCACGTTAAAAGAATTCTCGTTATACGACGACGGACAAATACCTGAAGGTCTTAGTACCTCAGCTTTCGATGCAGAAGGAATTCCTACCCAAAAGACTTCCTTAATCGAGAAAGGTGTTTTGAAAAATTTCCTTTTTGATTCCTACTATTCTCGTGTATTCGGGACAGAAAGTACTGCTAACGCCTCGCGTAGCGGCCAGGGTTTTACTTCTACTCCACAAATCGGAGTTACAACACTTATTGTCCCAGAAGGATCTAAAAATGTTGAAACAGCCATTAACGAAATATCTGAGGGAATCTTCATGCAAGATTATGTCATGGGACTAGGGCATTCCGATCCAATAAGCGGGGATTTTTCTGCCGTTGCACCTCAATCGTTATATATCAAGGATGGCGAAATTGCGGGGTCCTTGGATCCTGTTACAATTGGAGGCAATTTCTACAAGGGACTGAATGAGATCCGCCATCTGTGTACTGATGCCATTCTGACTCCTTGGAATATAAAAATTCCTACCGTGGTTATTGACGGGTTTACTGTCTCAGGGTAACCCCCTTTCTTTTCATTTTTTTAAGGTGTTACAACAAATTTTAGGATTGTGAAGAGCTGACAACTGAAACCGAGACGAAAACCATTAGTATTGAACACCCTCTCCTGACTGGTGTAATTTTAACGATTATTTATGGTTTTGTAGTATATTTACCTGATTTTCTGGATTTAGAGAATGTAGTCTTTTCAGATCCTACCCCGTTTGAAAGAATACTTTTCGAATTTATCGTGAGATTTACATTAAGTGGAGTGTTATGGTTAATCATACTTCCTACTGTTTTGTATCTAATGAAAGATACCTCTCCACGAGATTTTGTTGATTTAATTCGACTAAATTCAGGCCAAATTACAAGTAGAACCATTCTAACGGGATTAACTATAAGTATTTCATTTTTCATTAGTGTAGTGTTAACTGCGATACTTTTAGGTGTCTATACTTCTGATTTTTACCTTTTAACCTCCCCAGATTATGAAAATGGATTGGGGTGGTTTATTTTTATTTTTGCACTAATCCCAGGAATTTGGGAAGAAGTCGTGTTCCGTGGGATAATTTTCACATTTCTTGTAGCAAAGTGTTCAGTAAGAAAAGCAATATTATTTGATGCCCTCTTGTTTTCATTCTTTCATATTTTCAACTATATACTTTTAGATCAAGATTTACTTTCTGTACTTCTCCAATCTATTGCTGCCATACCTGTGGGAATATCATTGGCATATTTAGTACTAAGTAGGGATAGCATTCTCCCCGCAATTATGGTTCACTATTCTATTGATGTTACTCTCTTTATTTGCGGGTTTATTTTTAATTTGAGTAACGATAATTCAGCATCAATCTTTGCTCTTGTCTCCCTCCTTATTCTCCCTCCTCTACTCATTATTCTTTTTACACGGATACTCGAGAATAAAGATTTAGATGAATCTACAAATTTTTGAATGGATAATATGAATAGAATAGCTCTATTGTAGTTTTTGGAGCCTGAACAAATTATTTAGATGTTAGAACGTTTACAAACCGAGGAAAGGTTAATATACTCCTTTTTAGTGATAATTCCCTTTACTATATGGTCTAAAAAAAAATAACTAGCCTAAATAATCTTGATGAGTCTTCCCCATTGTAATCGAAAAAATTACTGTGTAGCAGAAATCACAGTTTTTTCTTCAAGTTTTATTTCTTGAAGAGAACCTTGATGGGCATAATAGTTAAAGTAAAGCTTTCGATAAGGCCCTTTGCGATTTATCAATTCTGCATGCGTACCTTCTTCCACAATCTTCCCATCGTCTAGGACTAATATTCTATCAGCATTTAGGATAGTGCTCAGTCTATGAGCAATGACAATTGTGGTTCGATTTGAAAAAACAGTTTTTAGCGCCTTTTGGATCATATACTCAGTATAGGCATCGACAGATGCGGTTGCTTCATCAAGTAAGAGAATACGAGGATCTTTTAAGAGAATACGTGCTAAAGAGAGAAGTTGTCGTTGACCTTGAGATAATCCTCTACCTCTTTCACGAATAGGAGTATCTAGACCTTTTGGTAATAACTTGATAAACGAATCAGCATTCACGGCATGTAAAGCCCATTGAAGTTGATCTTCGGAAGCATTAGGAGAACCTAACATTATATTCTCTCGAATAGTCCCTGAAAAGAGGAAGGGTTCTTGTAGCACAAAACCAATTTGGTCACGTAGGCTATCAGCTTCTAAATGTTTTAAACACCATTTTCCATCTAATACAATTTCTCCGTCATTATACTCATAAAATCTGGCAAGGAGGGATGCAATTGTAGTTTTACCTGCTCCAGTTGGACCTACGATAGCCAAAGTTTGGCCTGCGGGTATTTTCAGATCAAAGTTTGTCAAAATAGGTTCATCTTTCTTGTACTCGAATTTTACATTTTGAAATTCAATATCTCCATTGAGAGGTGGTGTGGGCAATTGATCTTGCGAATACATTCCGAGGGGAACATCCATCAATGAGAAAATTCGTTCTCCTGCAGCAAATCCACCTTGTAAAGTTGCGTAAAAAGTCGATAGAGCAATGAGAGGTTGGAATAAGCGTCTCAAGTAAGTAATGAAGAGATAAAGCAAACTGGCAGTTAATACACCAGAGAGGATAGAATTACCTCCTGCAAGTAGAAGAATGAATAAACCAATTGCTGCAATCAAATCAAACAATGGGCCAACAACACGAAAGAGAGTGGCCTGACGAATATTTACTCTCACTTTCTCGTGTTGTAGTTTACCAAAATTATCGAGAACTGTCTTTTCTTGGCCAAAGGATTTTGTGATTTGTATACCCGATATCTGCTCCTCAACAAAAGAATTCAGAGTAGCTTCGGCCCGTCGTTGAAGAAGTGAAGCTCCACGGAAGACAGACCTGAAGGCATAAATGGTTCCAAACAAAATCGGAAAAATGATCAATGAAATTAATGTTAATTGCCATTGGAGTAAAAACATTGTCCCTAAGATAAGGGTGGCCCGTAGAATCACGGAACCTAAATCTATCATGGAAGTCAAAACGCCTCCAAGGGAAAATGTATCCCCTGAGATTCGAGACATAATCTTCCCAGTTTTATTTTGATCAAAAAAGGCTATTTCATGTTTATTAACCCTGGAAAATATATCTCGACGTAAATCGTAGGTAACGTGAGATTGTAGTTTCTGACTATTCACAGTTGAAATGTAGGTTAATATCCATTCAAGGGAGAGAAGAACTAGATACCCTACAGTAGCTAAGATAATAATTGTAAAATCTCTTTCCTCAGGTTCCTTGAAGAGTTGATCTAGGCCAACTGCTAGTCCTAATGGAACAATAATCGAAGTTAAAGCACTAAGAAGAGAGAAGACTATGACTGGTATTAAGTACTTTCGATGGTTTGAAAGATATGGTAATACCCGACGGATGATTTGCCGTTCAGTATACTGTTTATCCCATTTGGCTGCATTCAGTGCGCCATATAAGTGCCATGCCATTTAGATTGCCTCCTCTGAAACAAGTATTTCATCAGGTATTGGAGGTAAATCCTCAAATTGACGAAACATTTCTGCATAGTCGGTATTCCGAGCATATAATTTATCGTGTGTCCCTATATCTTGAATTTCTCCTCCATTCATCAGTATTACAACATCTGCTTTTCGGAGAACAGATAACCGATGGGTAACAATGATGGTTGTTCGGGATTCAAGCAAATTTCCGATGGCACTTTGAATTTTCGCTTCAGTATAAGCGTCAATAGCTGAGGTGGAGTCATCCATGATTAAAATAGGTGGGTTCATGATAAAAGCTCGAGCGATGGCTAAACGTTGGCGTTGACCTCCTGATAATGTAATTCCACGTTCACCAATGACCGTATCATACCCTTTTGGCAATTTCGAAACAAAGCTGTGAATTTGAGCCGATTTAGCCACTTCTATCATCGAATTTGTTAAATCAGCTTCCCCATTCTTACTCCCGAAAAGAATATTCTCCTTTATACTCGCCGAGAAAAGGAAAATATCCTGCTCGATTACGCCGATTTGTCTTCTTAAATCTTCAATTGGATAATCTCTAACATCTACATCGTCAATTAGTATTTTTCCACTAGTAGGATCATATAGTCTGTGAATCAATTTCTGTAAGGTCGTCTTTCCACATCCAGTATGACCTATGATTGCTATTGTTTGTCCAGGAGCAATTGTAAGATTGATATTATTCAACACATCAGGGCCTTCAGGACTATAGCGGAATGACACATTCTGGAATTGAATTTTGCCACGAAGCTGCTTCACGGGATGATCCCCTTCTTCAAGTAGTTGTTGTTCTGCAATAACAGAATAAACTCGTTGTCCACCCGCAAATCCCATCGATCCAAGAAAAATTGTGAAACGAATAAATTGGTTGGGCGTTTGGAGAAGAAGGACAAGACTGTTAAAGGCGATTACTGTTCCTGCAGTCATCTCTCCAATATAAACAAAATAACTTCCTAAAACAAAGAGAATTCCCATAGCAATATAGATGATAAGGGTGGGGAAGTACCGTGCGGATAATATACCCCGTTTAATGAGAATTTCACGAACAGCTTGCAGATCAGAATCATATTTTTCAAATTCACTCTGACGATTAGATAAGGTTCGGAGGGCACGAATTCCCGCCAGATTTTCTTGAAGAGTGGCTTGCCATGCCGCAAATAACGCTTGACGGCGAATAGAAACAGGTCCAAGATTTTTACCATATAATACAATTGTAATTGCAATAATTGGTACGAATAACAAGAATACAAAGAATAGAAAAGGATCAAGTGAGTACATAGCAATTAAACTACCAAATGTCGTGGCAAAAGCAAGACCAAACATCAAGATTGAAAGAAGCATCCAACTAAGTTGTCTAGAATCGCTGGTTGCCATTGCTAGCAGCTCTCCTGTACGAGCACTATCATGAAAAGACATGGACTTCGAATGCATAGATTCAAAAAACTCATTCTGGACGTCTTTCACCACTTCTTCAGAGAACCATGCGTTTACCCAAGAACCCAGAGATGAGGCTAAAAAATTGAAAACATATAGGAGGAGGAAAATTGCACTGGCGGTAAAAATTGCATCGAAGTCACTATTAATGGCTTCATCAAAGTAAAATTGTAAAACCAAGGGAATGAGAATCGAGAGGGCAGTTCCAAAAAACATAAACAAGAATCCGAAAAAGAACAAATACTTGTGCTTTAAAAGATGGCCAAGGATCCAAGTGATAAAATTCCGATAATATCGTGAATGAAGGTATGTACTAGCTTTATACGTAGATTGAGTCATTAGGCGACATCCTAATTTATAGTATATTATAAACATGATATTTTAGTTAAAAATATCAATATTTGGAAGGCTAACCTCCCAAATAAACGATATACCACACTTTCTTTTGGATGACTTAACAATTGTTATTCGAATGACCCTCCTGAAAATGATTTTTAATGTTCTAATCTGGTAAGATTTGCATTTGTATTTTTACTCCAATAATATCAATTAGTGTTTACTGGTTAACCAATAAAAAGAGAAAAAGGAGCATAAAGCGGTAATCTCCCCTTTTAATGAGAATAAGGTTTACTATGAGAGATTCAACTAATTATAATACTTATAAAGGGGAATAAAATTATAAGAATTTGGTTTGTCGTTCCAAAGAAATATCAAACCAGGAATGATCTTACAATTGGTAGAAATAGGTTATGTGAAACTTCCCACGGGATTTTTCATGTTTAAATCCTCGTGGTTGGGGGTTACTCTGACTGTTCTACTTGTAGCTTCTACTTGCTGGGGGGATACTTTAGAAGTTACGTTAACAAATTCTCATCCATCTGTAGATTTTCAAGTAAAATCCTTTTCTTATGTGCCACATCAACCAATTTCACTCAATTCTAACGAAGACTTTGCAAATTCAGATTTTCCAGGATCTGGAACAAGTGATGATCCATATATAATAGAAGGATTAAATATTACTGTCTCCAATTATAATGAAGATTTAATTTCAATAGTTGGGACGAGAGCCCATTTCATTCTCAGAAATAATTATATAAACGGCTTATCGACCGCATGGGGAGGAATAGTCTTAACTAATGTAGAAAATGCTAAGATTGAAAATAATATAATAACTAAAGTTGACTCACAAGCAGTAGCCCTTTACCAATCACAACATAGTATTGTTGTTAACAATACAATTGGTTATAGTTCTAATGCTATTAGGTTAGAAAATTCTGCAAACTATAACATTATTGTCAATAATACGCTTCTTAACACGTTAATGGAAGGTATTATAATAGAAGGAGCCAGTCACAATAATTCATTCATTTCAAACTACATTAGTCATTGTTTTTCCTTCGCCTTTATGATTGATAATACTTCGGGTAATAATACAGTGAATTGGAACAGTTTTCTTGCTAATCAAAGAATTTCTGGTTCTCAAGCTACCGATTCAGGGAGTAATAATTTGTTTAGTTATAATCATTGGGATGACTGGACAAGTCCAGATACCAATTACGATGGGATTGTAGATGTTCCATATCAGATTGCTGGTTATGTGATTAATCTAGATCGATTTCCCTTGGTTGAGCCTATCCAGAATTCTCAAATTCTAAATTCTCCTTCTGGAATAATTAACGATGATTTGTTGTTATTTCCAGTAGATGGGCGACTTCTTCTCTCTATCCTATTTTTATTGACTTTTATAGGTCTTTTAGGAGTGTCCATTCGAAAACAACGGTTGGTTGATTAATAAATTGAGAAATTTACTAGATACGGATGGGGGATAATTCACAGAGAAAGAAATAAGCATTAATATCCCTCTCCCTTTTTTTCTTCTCGATGAATTATCTTCCGAAGTTGATGCTATGGCTGTTGGTAAACGTTTAAAGCGAAAAGATGCTGATACCAAGGTAACAGGAGAAGCTCCATATGCGTATGATTTGTCATTTGCAGATGAACATTATCTAAAAGTAATACGGAGCCCCTATGCTCATGCAAAGATCTTGAGGGTAGAAATCGATTATAAACAACTTGAATCTCTGGGTGTAGTTGCAGGAACAGCAAAAGATCTGCCAGAAAAAGGAAAAAATGTTCTTCATGTTATCCATGATGACTGGCCTTTGCTTGCAGAGAAGGTTGTTCGACATGTGGGTGAACCTGTTGTAATATTAGTTGGCTCTACGTTGAAAATTACGGACGAAGCAAGCAAATACGTTTCAATCAAGTATGAAGTACTACCAGCTGTTTTCGATCCTGTGGAAGCAAAAGATCATCCTTCTATTCACATCTTTGAAGAGAACAATGTATGTTCGTATTGGCAACAAAAGAATGGGGATATTGAAAAGGGATTTTCTGAATCAGATATCATCATAGAGAATGAATACAGAACTCCTGCCCAAGAACATGCGTACATTGAAACGCAGGGATGTATAGCCGTACCTCAGGGACATGATTCAATGACTGTCTATGGCAGCATGCAGTGTCCATTCTATGTACAACGTTGCGCAGCAGAAGTGTTGGGACTGGAGTGGAGCAAAGTTAATATTATTCAAACTACCACTGGGGGGGCATTTGGTGGAAAAGAGGACGTTCCTAATCAGATTGGTAGTCTTGCAGCTTTTGGCGCTTGGCTTGTAAAAAAACCAGTAAAATTTCTACTTTCAAGAGAAGAAGATATTGAAACTACTTCAAAGAGACACCCTGCGGTTATTCGGTATAAAACTGGAGTAACAAAAGAGGGAGAGCTGAAAGCAATTAAAGCGGAAGTTTTTCTGAATACTGGAGCTTATGCTACGCTTGCACCTGCAGTTCTTTACAGAGCTGCACTGCATGCAGCTGGTCCTTACCGATGTGAGAATGTGGATGTTCAAGCTTATGCTGTAACAACGAATTTAGTTCCTTTTGGGGCGTTTCGGGGATTTGGAAGTCCACAAGTAATTTTTCCAGGAGAGGAGCAGATGGATCGTGCCGCAGAGAGCATTGGTATGGACCCTAGTGATTTCCGAGAGCGTCACATTCTCAAAGTGGGGGATAAAACAACATTTGGTCAAATCCTTGATCAGTCAGTCGGTTTAGAAGAAACTCTACACAAAGCACGAGAGCAAAGCAACTGGTATAAAAGACGTAAACCAACTCCTACAATAGCAGAAGTTCTAGAGGATCAGAAAAAAGGTAAGTATCGACGAAAAGGAATAGGTATAGCCACAATATTTTATGGATGTTTTTTAGGTGCTGCAGGAAAAATAATGTCACGATCTGGAGCCTATGTTCAGGTGGAACCTGATGGAAGTGTTCGCTTTGCAGTAGGAACTACAGAGATGGGCCAAGGTATGATCACTGTCCTTTCACAAATTGTGGCGGAAGAGTTGGGCATTGAATATGAAAAAGTACATATGACTCCTGTTGATACTAGCAGAGTACCTGACTCTGGACCAACTGTGGCAAGTCGTGCGACCATCATGTCGGGTCGTGCGCTTCAAGATGCTTGTGAAAAACTACGGGCCCTCATTTACGACAAAGTCGCTCTAAAATATGAACTTGATATAACAAATCTGGAAATCAAAGGTTATCAAATCCAAGAAATTACTTCACAGAAGAAAATTCTCTCTGTTTCAGATGCAATTAAACTTGTCTACCAAGAAAGAGGACAGGTAGCCGTAGCGGGATGGGATGTTGCACCACCGACGCATTATGATAACGAAAAAGGTCAAGGTGATGCTTACTCAGCATATGCATGGTGTACAAATATAATCGAGGTAGAAGTTGACTCACAGATAGGAACTGTTGACATTTTAAATATTTGGGCAGCTCACGATGTAGGAAAAGCAATTAATCCACAAACATTAGAAGGACAAATAGAAGGAGGAAGTTTACAGGGCCTAGGCTATGGGCGATATGAAGAAATTGTATTTACACCCGAAGGACGAGTGTTATCTAACAATTTAGGAACCTATCTCATCCCAACAACGAAAGAAACCCCAAACATACATTCCATCATCGTAGAGGATCCTTGGAGCGATGGTCCATATGGAGCCAAGGGAATTGGTGAACAACCCCTTATGGGTATTGCCCCAGCACTCACAAATGCCATTGCGAATGCTGTAGGGATAAGATTAAACACAATTCCTGCTACTCCTGAAAGAGTATGGGCTGCTATTCAAGAGAAAATTATGGAGGAAGTAAAATGATTATCAGAATTACCATAAATGGGAGATTTATTGTAAGAGATGTTCCTCCAAATCGACGATTATTAGATTTCTTAAGAGAAGATTTAGGTCTTAAAGGAACTAAGTATGGATGTGATCAAGGGGAATGTGGTGCCTGTTCTGTAATTCTGAATGATAAAATTGTTACTTCCTGCATTATTTTGATGGCTCAAATACCTTTAAATAGCACTGTGCTTACAATAGAAGGAACAGATTCTGTTTTACAATTAATCCAAGAAAAATTTAAAGAATTCGGAGCTGCTCAATGTGGAGCATGTACCACGGGGATGATCATGGCGGCTACTTCTCTTCTCCACTTAAATCCGAATGTTAATCAAGAAGAAATTGAAGAAGGTCTATGTGGGGTATTATGTAGGTGTACAGGATACACTAAGATTTATGATGCGGTTAAGGAGGCCCAAAAACAGCTTTAGGTGATATTATGAAAAATTTCTTTGAATTAATCCACCAAGAAGTAAGTGCTGGTAATCCAGTCTCCCTAGTAAGCGTTGTTGCAGTAGAAGGATCGGCCCCTCAACGAGTCGGTGCCAAAATGCTTGTTTCTTCTTCTGGAAAATTATTATGGGGAACAATTGGAGGAGGGACCGTAGAATCACTGGCATTAAAACAGGCAAAAATCCAACTTGAAACGAACACCCCATTACTCAAGTCATTTGACCTGATTGAGTCAGGTGAGGATGCAACTGGGATGTTATGTGGTGGAGAGATGCAACTATTTTTTGATGTGTTCGGAACCTCAACAAAGGTCTATATTTTTGGTGCAGGTCATATCACTCAACAAATTTTACCATTATTGATGAAATTAGGCTTTACTCCAATTGTATTAGACGATCGTGAAGAATACCTCAAAGAAAACATCTTATCCCGATTTAATGTCGCCACGCAGACTGGAGCTTTTACTGAACTAATTGATTTGTTGAATATTGAAGAAGACAGTTTTATCGTGATTATGACTTATTCCCATGAAATGGATGAGCAGATCCTTTTCCAATTACTTTCTCAAAAGCTTCCAGATCTGTCTATAGTGAAATATTTAGGTATGATTGGTAGTAAACGTAAGGTAAAAGAGATTTTTTCTAGAATGGAATCCAAAGGGATCTCACGTGAGATTTTAAATTCTATTCATTCACCTATTGGTGTTCCTATCAAAAGCCAGACCCCTGAGGAAATTGCGATCTCAATTGCTGCAGAATTAATTTCTGTACGGAATAAGGAGGAAAAATAAGCTGTACTCTAATGAAATATTATCCCCGACTAGTCTAGTTGAAGCACTTGCAATAAAAGATCAGTACGGGAGTGATATTTTCCCCTTGGCAGGAGGTACAGATGTTCTTATAATGGTGCGAAACAAATTAGGTGTATGGGGTGAATCACCACCACTACTGAATCTTAATTCCATTCCTGATCTCAATTTTATTCAGGAAACTGATACTAACATAGAAATTGGACCATTGGTCACACATACTCAACTCTTAGAAAGCCCGATTATCGCAAAAAATATTCCTGTATTAAAAAAAGCAGTTTCTATTATTGGGTCTCCCCAAATACGTAATTTAGGAACGATTGTTGGGAATATGTGTAGAGCATCTCCTGCTGCGGATACTTTAGCACCATTATATACACGAAATACACTAGTTCAGGTTCAAACAGTCAATAATTCGGAATTACTACCTATAGATGAATTTATATCAGGTCCAGGACAAATATCTATTCCAAAAAATGGATTAGTAACCAAGATCGTAATTCCAAAATTGGAGGGATATCGAGGAGACTATATTTCTCTTCGACAAAGGTATGCTTTATCAATTGTTGTCGTTTCCATCGCAGTAGAAGTTCTACTTTCAAAAGATAAATTAAGAATCGATGATATTCGAATATCGTTGGGAGCTGTTGCGCCCACCATTGTCAGAGCTAGAAAAACGGAAAGTTTGTTGAAATCTCACACTTTCAGTGAGGATTTAATTGAACAATCGGAAAAAATGATAGTAGAGGAATGTAGGCCAATCTCTGATATTCGATCGAATAAACGGTATCGAAAAGCAATGACAGGTGTGCTATTAGGGCGGATATTAAAAAATCTGAATCAATATATTGAGAATATATAACTTCAGGTGGTAGATGATCAAAATCCGTCTTTTTATTCGAGATGAGGATTAGAAAAGCTTATCCTCATCTATAAGTAGATTTAAATATTCCTTCAGCTTATCCGAGGTGTCGTCTTTCTTTTGTTCATGTTTTATGATAACTTGTGTCTCTGAAATTTCCTTAAATTGCAAGGCGGCTCTTATTGAAGCATGAATAATCTTACTTGCAAATCGAACTGAACCCTCTGATTCTATAGGAATTTGCATTGCTTCTTTCAATAAATTTCCAAGTTGTTGTTCTGATATTAGTTCAGAAATGTGTGCTTGTCCAATAGGAAATCC
The DNA here is from genome assembly GCA_016839785.1 of Candidatus Hodarchaeota archaeon. Lineage (GTDB taxonomy): Archaea > Asgardarchaeota > Heimdallarchaeia > Hodarchaeales > Hodarchaeaceae > Hodarchaeum. Next base: position 37,990 of record JAEOTQ010000124.1, read on the forward strand.
TCGTTGAGTAAAACTAAGGATAAACCCTTTTTTCACATATTCTAGAGTAAAGGCAACTGTTTCACTATCTGGAAGTGAGATTTCGTTTCCACTGGTTTCTAACTCAATTGGAATAATAAATTCGACCAGGTCCGCTCTAACTCCAGTTTCACTTCGAAGTGTTTTTGTAGTGACATCCATTGTTGAGCTGATTTTTTTAGCTTTTAATTGCTTGATTGAATTATAGATTATCTTAGCTGCGAAATACATTGATGAAATGCCATCTTCAAAAACGCCAATACTCATAAGATTCTTTTCATAGGCGAGTAAGTAAAGGATTTCCTCTTCTGTTGCTTCAGATGAAATCAAAGAACTTCCAAGCAATTCCTTTTGCCCCATTTTGCTCCGTAGCTGAAAAGAAATAAGAGCATTAAGACCAGCATCAACTAAATCTACTTTAAATCCCATCCCTTGAGTATTTGGTAATGCAATAACCCCTTCGTTGCTTTCCATCTCAACTGGAATGTCTAAATGTGTATAATCTACTAATTTCTTTTTTACTTCTTTCTCTTTCTTTTGAACTACTTTTTTAGAAGGAATAATATAACTTTGAACTATTTCTCTCATGCTTATGTGTGGTTTTTCAGATGCTAATACTAAGCATTTAACAATATCTGCTTCTTCTAATTCTCCCTTAAGAATCATTGAAAATAATCCAAGAAGTTTATTGTGATCAATAGTTCGATACTTTTCTACCCCTTGAGATTTCTCAATAAATGGCAAGTACTTTAAGAAAATATCACTTACTAAAGGTACAGGCATTCCAGAAGTAACACCCATTTCAAATAATTGGAGCCATCCACTATTTACAAGTTCATTAGCTTCTTCAAAACCGATACGATAGAATTCAATTAGGTGATTTACCTCAACCGAACTAGTAGGAGGAGTCAATTGAGATTCGGTCTCTATAGAAATTTCTTTAAGTGGTGGTGAAGTGAAGCTTTTTATTTCCATTTCCTCTGAATTGGGATCTCTGTGTACTAGGGTTGTTTCTGAAATAGATTCCTCGCTTGCTGCACTACCAAGAAAGACTTTAGATTCTTCAGAAACGTCTGATGCTGTTTTCAAAGATTGTTTCATAAGAAAGCGTATTTTCTCTGCTACAGCAGTATCCTCATCCGATTCTGTTGGTATTAGTCGTGTTTGTGCCGAGTGAACTGCTGGTTCCATTTTTTCTGCAAGTGTCATAACAATTTCATGATGTTCTTCTATTTCCCCAATCAATCGTCCATTTACAAAGTCGCTTTGAGCAAGCTTTGGAATAGAAAGTTCAAAAATCCGTCCAAACGTGTCAATAACACTTTCAGGTCTATAAATTGTTGTTCTAAAAAATTTTAATTGATTTGAGGACTCAATTTGAAATTGCTCTTTTAATTGCTCATGAATTGATTCATAATTAGGGCTATTCCTAATTAAATCGTTCTTGTGTAAGAATATGAATATATTGGCTGCTGGAGAGAATTTCTTCAATTTTTCTAAACAAGCAGTGAAATATTGAATTGAGTTATTTCGTGAGGTTTTATTTGCAACATCAGTCAGAAAAATAAATATTTTAACATTACTAAATACAAATGGACTAAATCCACTTAGAAATCGTTGTAAAAAGATCTTTTGTCCGCCCAAATCAACAATAGTGACTGGTATATCATTCACTGTGAGAGACAATCTTTCGTAATTAATTGTCGCAGACAGCTGATTCACGTCTTCAGTTTGCTGTTTTAAAAAGAAAATTCGCTTTACTGCGGTTTTTCCTGCTTCACTCAAACCAGCAATTAAGATTTTATATCCGAGTTGTTGAGAAATCTCAGACTCTGAAACCCATCGTGACATCGCTAATTGTATCCTAAAATGTAAGATGAAAATCACAGATCAAAGAAGATTATTATTAGATATATTCATGTATATCTGTGAATAACATTATAATAAGCCTCCTAATTAACTCATCCGAAATTAATTGGGAGAATCTATTTATAATTATTGATATCATTTATACAAATTATTAATTAGGTACAATTTCCCTGAGTATTAATAATTCATATGAATTCAACGAAGTGTTGTGATCATAGATGCAACAGAATAATAAACCTAACAAGGTATTGTTTATGGGACTGGGAGCAAGTGGCAAAAGTAGCATTAGATCAATTGTATTTGAAGGAAAATCTTTAGAAGATGTTAAGGATTATAATGCTACTATTAATTATACTCGTTCAACAAAGAATATTATTGACGCACCTTTTCAAATTTTCGATTGTGGTGGTCAAGAGAGTTTTATCTCAGTTTTTGTGGGTGAGCAAGCTGAATTTATTTTTAGTGATGTGGCGGTTCTTATCTGGGTAATAGATGTGTCAAATTTCGACGCTGTTTCTACTTCAAGATTCTATTTTAATCTGGCCCAAAAAAAATTAGTAGAATACTCCAAAGGAGCAATTATATTCTGTCTTCTCCACAAAATGGATTTATTAATACCTGATATGAAAAAAAATGTCAATGAAACAATAGAATCGTATTTTAGCCCGATAGCTGGAGTAGAAATTAAATATAGAAGTACATCGATATTTGATCAATCCATCTACAATGTTGTAGGGGAGATGATTCAAGCACTTATTCTTAAAAGTACGAAAGCTCAATCAGTGTCAGGGGCAATTGAAGAATTTATTAAAACGCATGATGAAATGGCGGGTGTAGCTATCTACACGGATGATGGTTTACCTGTTTTCGAAGAAGGAGATACCGATAGAATAATCTTACCAGCCAATCTCTGGTTGGCGTCATATGATAGGTTATCTAAGGAATATCATCGGGAAGGTATGAAAACAATACTTGAGACAGAAAATTATATTTTCGTGTTCCGCAATATCAAATCTGAACTTCTCCTTTCAGGAATTGCTCGAAAAATAGCTCCATTACAATATGTTTTGGTAAAAATGGAACAATTAGAAGAGATATTGAATAAACTACTCTAAAAATCGAAGAAGAATTGACAAAAAACATTACTTTAACATCATCGTATTGGCGCCTTACAGTATCCTTGTCAATTCATACTGAATAATAATGAAATTATTGGAAAGTCGGATTATTTATCATTACTTTGCTTTTTTTCTTCATCGGTCATGTATTTGCCAAATAAATTCTGAATATCATCCATTGCTATTTGTAATTCTTCATGTGGAACACCTTTTGACCTTTCAAACCAACCTCTCTTAATTGTGGACTTTGAATCATCATGATATGCAATCAGATTAGAAGCATCATTGAAAACATCCCGTAATTCTGGAATACGAGGTAAACCAAATAGGAGAAGTAATGAAGATTTTTCCATTTCGGGATCGTCATATGATACAAACGATGGTTGAATGGATCCTCCTTTCACTAAATAGGGTGCTAAGATTTTTTTCAAGTAAGCAGAATACTCAAGTTTCGAAATATCTTTATTACCAGTCAATATGGAGTATACTGAACCTGCAGCAGGTTTTTTATCAATATCCGTTAAGGAACAGTGATTGACGGTGTATCTAGCCGCTAAAGCCATTTGCTTATCCATTCGTCCATATTCAGGCAAAAAATACATGTCTTCAAAGAAACACGGAACTACAACTGGATCTAGTCTTCGAGAATAGTCAGCTAAATCAGTCGTAGGCATAACCTTTTTACCATGTTCTTGAATGCTTGGAGAGAGAATTGATTCTATAGTACGTAGAGCTAGCGGATTTACTAACTGTGTGAACTCTACTCCAGCGTCTGTTCGTAATTTTTCATCATTTTTTGTTAAATTTGAGGAATCTATACCAAGAGATTGATCTAATAAACCATTAGCTCGGCCTTCTCTCCACTCCATTACTCGTTTTAACATAGTTTTATTTGATAACAAGAAAATTAAATTAGGACCTTTTTTTGGTTCTAATTGATTTCTTAATAGTGTTGATAAAGACCAAATTGAGTTTATTGCTTCAGAAGACTGGTTTTCAAATGGTAGGACACCAAATACATAAATGAAAATTCTACGTTCATCAGAAAAATGTTTATGTAACAGTTCAACAAGAGCAGGGGTTCCCCCGCACCCAGTCCCCCCACCCATGCTTGTTAATAGTATAAAACCTGAAACTCCTTCATAACCTAAACCCTGGAGTTGATTAAGAATAACCTCTTGATTTTTCATAACAAGTTCGTAACCTTCTTTAAATTTCCCTCCTACTCCTATCTCTTCATCAGAATACAATAGTGTATTGCGACTTGGAATTGAATATTCTGTTCTAGTTTTGAGAAGATCAGTCTTATCAGTATTCATTATGAGGTATTCACGAATCCGTGTGGAACCAGTTCGATTTTTTTCTTCCTGAATATAGGATCCTACTAAATTAGATCCACATTCACCTAATCCGATCACAAATACATCTGTCTCTCTACTAATTTCACTCATCATTTCTATTACCTCTTATCTATGCATTACGTAATACTCAACTGCAAATGAAAGGTATTTCATCATTGGTTGATGTGAATAAGCTTCCTCAATCTCCCTCTTAGCGTTAGCGATATAAGTAACCTTTGCTTCATGAACTGTAGTAGGAACATAATCACTAATGAAAAGAAATAGCAAACGTTGCCATTTTGTAAGTAATGGTAAACTTTCTTGTCTCCACTGAGTTTTTAGCTTTGATATAGTGGTCAATATATCGTAAACTTCATTTAGATTTGTTTCAACCTGCAAACTTGCTCTTGCATCAATTAACTTCTTTAAAGGAAAAATATCTTCAGAACATTCATCAAGTTTAAATTCGAAAACAGCATGAATACTTGGATAGTAGGGAACTTTTGGATCATTCGAAAGGTCACTTAAATAAAGTTCATAATTTTTCTTTTCCAATTCTCTAATAGATTCGAGACATAATTTAGTCGCCTCCACAATTTCTATAGTGGAACTGGCTATTAGATCAAACGACCAAAATTGTACTGCATTTCGAGCTTGTTTTATTCTTACTACGTGTGGCATTAATGTCTGTTGAGTATTTTTCCAACCTAATGCCTGAATGAAGTCAAGTATTCTGATAGCTGTGGTATTTGTTGAATCAATAATTGCAAATAACGATTTTTGTAATTCCTCGTTCTTCAAAATTTTATCTAGCTCAACAAAAGATTGAGTAAGCATTTCAATTGACATCATGTCACTAGTATCGGCTTGTATTAGTTGTGTGAAAACTTCTATTTGTTCTCCAACAAGATTTTGGATATCTGTTAATCCACATGCCTGAAGTTGACTAATTTTTCGTAGAAGGTTTTTACTTGCAATGCTTAGTAATTCCATAAGTTTGGCTAATAAGATATATTCATAATCATGAATTGTTTCCACAATCAATCGATTTAGGGACTCTAATGTTTGTCCTTCAATAGGAATGGTACTCTCAAGATATGAATGAACTTTATGGACTTCAGGAGATACATCACCCATTGCTTCAATTATTCGGGGGAGACTTACAGTTACTTTATTATAAAATAACGCTTTTAATTTTTCTAATCCTTCCTGAGCTTTAGTAGTTGCATTATTCAAGAAGAATTCAAATTTTGTCATGATATCCTCTAGATCCTTGGATTGGCTAAGTTCAGTAATCCCTTGTTCAAGAACTAAGAATAATTGATTAAACATTCCTAAATAATGTGTTGGGAGTGACTTATATTGTTTTAACCATCCAGATAAAATATCTCGACATTTCAGTCGAACTAATTCACTTCTCTTGGTATTATATGTGTGTAAGCGGAACCAAAGCTCTAATAGATCGGAATAATCAAGTGCTTCCAAATCTCTAGGAATTTCAAACATTGGGAGTGATCCAATCTCTTCTTTGAAGTGTGTTAGGGATGATCGTTTGATGCTATCAACCAGTTCAATCTGTCTCGAACATTCTTCTATCATCGTGCCTTTTGATGAGCTCATGAGTTTCATAAACTCGAAGTAAGCTTTGATCATTGCAATCGAATTCCGAGAAGCAGAGGTTCCAGTTAATTTTATTATAAGTTCATTTTTCTCTTTCCGTAAATCGACTGGAACTTCACCAGGAATCATGGGAAAGTTGAGTGCCTCTATTTTGTTTTTGAGATAAGAAAGCGTTTTCTGCTTCCAATCCTCGACTTCATCAATCCTGTCAAGTAATTCAGATAAGTCAAGTTCACCTGCATCTTCTACAAACGGAGTACGAGGTAGATTTGGATCCGATTGTAGTAATTCTAAAATAGTTACATTCTTTACATAATCTTTGATGGAAGCTGCAGTCAATGTGACGAATTGCTTGTAAAGTCTGTCATATGAGCGTCTATAAAGTAAAAGGGTCTGTATATCAGATTCTGAAGCCATTTTATCATAAAGTGAATTCAGTTCAGTCTGAAAATTAGGTGGAAAGTTGTTTATTCCTTTTTTTTCAATTTTACTTGCTATCGTAATTGTATCATTTATTGCATGCCTTGCTTCTTGAAGGACATTAACAAGTTTATTTTTCCATATGTTGACCGATCTCAAATAATTCAACAGTTCAGTTGGACTATCAGACTCAAAGACAACAACAGGTGGTTTAAGCGATATTAATGCCTTAGAATCTGAGTCTGTAGCTTCAAAAGCAAGCTTATTCCGAATTTCTTCACGAATAATTTCCAAAAATTCAGAATAATATACATGAAAATTCTTTAGCTTTGATAATACCTCTTTTAAGTTGTCTGGTGTTTCCTGAACACGATTCGCGTGTTCTTTGGCGTTGACTAATAGAGTATTCGGTATTGACACCCCCTCTTGAAACACTCCTTCATTAGCCTGATAAAGCTCTTCTGTAGAAGCTATTCTTTTAACTCCGTTAATAACGTTTGTTTTCCATGTTTGGATTTGCTCCAAATAATTCGCTAATTCTGATATCGAAGAATTGGTCATCGCTATCTCTGGAGGGAGTGGAATTAATTTATCGGAAAGTGTTGGAAACAATCCCCTTATCTGAACGATACTATTGTTAATCGAGCTTTTTATTCGTGTTATCTCAGATTTAATAGTAGTACTAAACTTCGTTATGAGGGTAGATAGGGATCTATGGAGCTGATTAAGCTCGTATATCGTCTTCACTTGTTCGATTTCACTAATTAACTGCTGAATACCTTGATATTCTGAACTATCTGTTATAATTTTCCCTTTCTCCGCTTCATTTATTGAATACAATAGATCATGTGTCTGTTGAAGCATCTTCTCTTGAACTAAATTCTTAGAGGAGGCTAATTGCAGATCTATAAGTTTTCCTTCCTCCTTAAGCTCAAAATATACCTTGATCAATCCTTGTGGATCATAAGTAGATAATATCTCATCATTTAAACTTTTACTCAGCTTTAAAGCACTGGATTCTATCTTGAATAGATCAGTATATATGGTAATTTTGGATTTATTCTCATCTAATACCTTAGAACATAAATCCTTTACTTGTCTGATTGAGATTTCTAATACTGTTTCTAAATCTTTAATAAAATCATCAATAGCGTTAATTTCAGATGTTAACGGCAGATTAAGACTCTTTAATGAGTTTGCTGCTTGTGGAGCAACGGTTGATAAACTGTTTGCTTGATCGTTAAGTCTTGGTTTAAGTGTTTTAACAATTGATTCATAAATGCATTCTAAACAGTCATCTTCTCCTGTCTTTATCAGAGCCTGGATTTCTTCCTGTTGTTTCTTTAATCCTCTTTTGGCTATCCTTCCAGCAGATCTAATCTCATCCTCTAGTTGAGAATATTTTTGAATTTGCTTGGAAAGAGAAGTGAGGTTTCGTGAGCAAACAGGTGTACTAAAATGTTTATTCAGTCTAGAGAGTAAATCTGTTATTTTCTTCATATTCTTAGAAGACATATTTTATCCTTCCATTTTGTCCCTAATTTGGTTCATACAATATCAATAATATCCTATGGATTTCCTATAAAGTTGTAGAAGATTGGATTTGTATCCATGCTAATGAACACCTAATTATATATTCAGCAAGTGCTTTCACACAATCCTTGATCTTTTTCCGCATGGTCAGTTCAACCAGTCTAAAAGGAATATTTGATAAATCCTCTTCAGAGGTTCCTAATATTTGACCTGACAATTCGTTTAGTTTTTCCGATATTTGAGTTGAAAGTAGTGGAATATACTTTGCCCAATCAAAATGAATTAATATACCTAAAGATAACCGATGAGTCTGTCCTTTATCCAACCATTTTTTTGGACTATAAAGGAATATTGAGGAAGTATATTCTGCGAAATCAATATTTAACGCTGAGGCTCCCAAATCCTTACCTAAATCAGTTTGATCTCCATTTAGTTCATCATCCTCAATATGCTTCTCAACAAATAAAGAAAACATATCTAGTACCTGTTTTTTATCTACTTCACTCATATCATAAGTTACTTCCCACAGGGAAGATGTTGAACCTTGAAAAGCGGAAAAAAAATCGATAATGACTGCAATTTTAGCTTCTTTCATTCTACTATAGATTTTTTCATATGGGATGCTCTCTCCCACTTCCAATAAACTTTGGAATGCTGATTCATCTGCATCAAAGAAAGAAGCAAAATCAGTTATGGAAGTTTCTTCAACCCCTTCTTCAGCTCCAAAAGCCATCGCTGCGATATCTTCTAAATCCATTTCCTGTAGTGCTCTTTTCTTTTCCTCTCTCTCTTCAATTTCCGAAAATAATGATGATACCATTGAAGAATCATAGAATAGTTGATAGATTCTTAGAAGTAGATCATTAAGTTCATTTTCTTTAATATCTGCGTTGAATTCCCTAAGAATCGAACGCATTACTACATGTTTCGCCATCCGTGTTGAACGGACCTTATCTTCGATTTCACCAGTTACGAATTTTGACATTGGAGTTCATCTTATAATAGAGATAAGTTTCGAGAGAAATATACGAATGATTGTAGCTTCGACCTCTTCTATGAAATCTTTGAGTATAAAATAACTAACTTACTTTTAAAAATATTGCAATGGAAATAATTAACCAAAATAGAGTAATCATTCAATATTCTTTAATTCCATGACCATCATGACTAATTTTGTCAGACAACTAGTTGAAAACTAATTCTGGACAGGATGAGTCACACATCCGCTATCCGGCAGGTTAGCAACCAGAGAATGACTGCTTTCCATTGGGACTACTTGGGGGTCAGAGCGAA
>JAEOTQ010000125.1 GCA_016839785.1 Candidatus Hodarchaeota archaeon
ATAGTTTTTCAGCAGAAGCAACTGGTCAACCAGGCGCGCTTTCACGAGCTCTAGTAAAAATTGCTTATGGGATGGTTAAAGAAGATGCTAAAAATGCTGAAATGTTGAGTGATGAAAACGCTTCTCCGGCTGTACGTAGGCAAGCATCAAAAAAGTCCGCATTCACAACTGGAATGCGATCATTAGGTGTGTTTGATGTGGCGAGTGCGAAAAATCTAGCTCTATCCACTTATGGTAGGGGGCTTAGTCTCGATAATGAAAGCGTAGCGAAAGCTGCTCAATGGGATCTCTCTAATCCTTGGGGTCGATTTTTAGAACTTTCGTCAACGCATCCACTACCTGCGAAAAGGATTCTCGCGTTAAATGCTATGCAAGAAGAACGCGGAGTAGAACCTGAATTTCCTCAAATGGGTAAAATTAAGTTACCTGAAAGTTTATGGGATGAATTCATCATTGATTTGATTCTTTTATACTTCGCACCTCTCCTCTTCATCATTTTGCCTATACTTTTTGGTATTTTTTCTGCTTACGCAGGGATAAATGCTAATATTGGTATTGGAGCTGGAATAATACTTGCAGCATTGGTCTGGAAGCTTCGTCGTCGGGAAAAGTATCCAAAATTAAAGCTCTCTGACCCTGTAGTTACTGTTACCCACTGTTTAACTGATCATACGAAAAATAGTTACTATGAGGCTTCTCCACTTCGTGGTAAAGGGGCAGTATTCGAAGGAACGGTTGTTGGAAGAGGTGTACCAGGATATTTCCTTAGTGAGGATTTGGTTATCCAAGATGAGACAGGAATAATTACTCTTGATTATAGTCCTGTTCTTGGTTTTATGTCGTGGTTTTTTGCATTATTCCGTGCACCAAGCCTACGTGGAATGAAAGTTAGGGCGTATGGATGGTATCATCGCTCTCCAGCCCCTGGATTGCAGGTCTGGAAAATCGTCACTGAAGAAGGAAAGACATTCCATAATCGTTGGTCAGGAGCGAATTGGGTTTTTATGTGGCTAATGATAATAATTGGTATTGCCTTGATTGCAACAGGATTAGCTCCTCCCATTTAGAGTTTTCCTCCCTTTTTTTTTTATTAAACACCTAAGCTAAAAGCCCGACAGTTTTTCGATACATTCTTTGTTCTCTTAACTGTTGTAAGGAGATTTTCTTAGCAATTACACCTCGGTTACCAGAATCGATTTTTTCAAGCATATTTTTACCCCGAGGGTCCTGGTTAGTGAATTTTTGAGATGGATCAGCAATACAAGAAGCCCCAGTGCTCCAATAAGGATCTGAAAGAACAAACTTTGCCGTATCACTCACCACTACTGCCATCGCTCCTTCCTTTGCTCTAATCAAAGCCAGATTATGCCAAATATGTTGCCCGTAATTAGTAAAAGATTTTTCAGGGACAACAGTTAACACGGGAACGAATAGGATGTCAACTTCTTTCGAAATATACTCTTGAATGAGGGAAAGATTCCACAGATCGTTACAAATCCGAATTCCCATACGAAAATTTCCAATCTCCCAGATAAATTTCGTGGACCCAGGCGTAATATCTTGAGTTTTCTCATACCCAAAAAGCCGTTGTTTATCATACGTTCCTTTAATTTCGCCCTTTTGATTAATTATTACCGATCTATTGTAGAAATGATTTTTCTCATTAGATATAAGACTTCCTCCAACAATCCATGCTGAATGCTCTTTTGCCACATCTTTTAAGAATTGAATCGACTCAGAAAAGGCTATTTGGGATGTACTGTTGGTTCGTAATCCGTTCCAATATTCAGGAAAGCATATGACATCGACTTGATCAGGAATATCTAATTTTTCTTGAAATAAGCGCTTATACTCTTCAAGATTCTTTTTTAAATTGTGTAGTAATATTTTTGGTTGTAAAGCGATAATAGTTAACTCATCTGAGAGGTTCATGAATCATTCGTCCGATTCAATACCAGTTCTGCAATATCTATCGATTCAATTTTGGATCCTTCGATTTTTAAGTTTTCATCGATATTTAAAAGACAAGAAGGACATGCATTCACGCAAAGATCTACATTTTGATCTTCCATTTGCGAAATCAATCTAACCGCAATTTCATTTGCTATAGTAGGATGGTTAGTTTTAATTAATCCTCCAGATCCACAGCAAAGAGCCTGTTCTTTGTGATTGGTCATTTCTCGGTTCTCTACACCAGGTAAATTCGACAATAGATCCCGTGCAATGTCATATACCCCGCAATGTCGCCCCAATTCACATGGATCTTTGTAAGTAACTTTGAGATGAGATTTGTTCGGTAGTGATAACTTTTTCTCCTCTATCAACTTATATAAATACTCCATATGTGAGATGACTTTAAAAGGAAGATCCTTACCTATTAATTCAGGATATTCCTCGGTAAAAACCCGATAACAACCAGCACAGGAAATTATTAAATTCTTAATTCCCAATCGTTGAATTTCGGAGATATTATGATCTGCAAATTCCTTGGCTTTAGCTTTTTGCCCCCCCAATAAGTAGGGATTACCACAACAATATTCAGTGGGAGAAAAAATACTTATTTTTTCATTTGCCATTTCTGCGAGTTTTAAAACAGCTACTGGACCACGTCCTGCTCTTCCAGAATAAGAATAAACACATCCAAGAAAAAACCCCGTATCGTGATGAAGATTAACCCACTTACTATATTGGTCTTCAATCTCAAAACTCCAACTTTCTCTATCTTCTTGATCAAGCCCATAAATATTATGTTCTTTCTTTAAATTTTCAAAGAGTTTATGAGTGCTTTTGGGTAATCTGTCCTGAATGAGAGTTTTCAATTCAGAATAAACCTTTGTTAAAGGAATATCTACAATGCAATTCTCTTCACATGCTCCGCAAAAAGTACATTGAAATAGTCCATCTCTTAATGCATTTAATCCTTCTTCTGAATTAATCAAGCCTTGTGCAAGATTTCTAGCGGTTATAATTTTCCCTCTACCAGTTACTATCTCGTGAAGTACAGAATGATAAGTCGGGCATGAAGCCTGGTTATCAACACAATATGCGCAGTAGGCACATATAAATAGCTCATTATAATATTGTAAACTTTTTAAGTTCACTTTCGTAGAATCCCTATTGAAGGAGGTCTCTTAATATTTTTAAGATTGTCCCGAGTTGATTCAGGTAATTGAAATAGAATTCCCCTTTTTTAAGGTGTCGTAAAGGGTCTCGTTATATTTCTTAGAAACGTGAATAACTCATATTACAAACATCAAGAGAACATAAGCTAGACTTCAGATCTTCAGTAGACGTTTGAGCTATTCAAATCTTTAGGTTGTTTTAATGAGAACGAAAGTCCAATGAATTTCGTATTTGAACAAATATTAAAATATTTTAGAACGGTACATGCCCGTAACTCATGAGAAATTCTTGTTCTTCAGGTGATAAAGCCTGACCTCCATCCCGTTTTTCTAATAATTTTTGGATTCTTTCTTCTATTTTTCCAAAGGTTTCTTGTTGTGATTCAACTTTTAATTTCTTCTTAACCTGTGCTATCTTAGCTTTTAATGAATCTAATTCCTCTTGTTTAGCCTGTACGTCGTCTTTTAGTTTTTCTACACGCTGAAGATGGTCTACGAACTCTTGATGAGATTTATCTTCTTCTTCTTTTAAAGGACCAATCCTGGTATAAAGACTCTGTATCTTATTTTGGACTTCTTTCCTAAAACTTTCTTCTTCCGAGATTTTCTCTTCTATACTTGATATCTCCTCTTGTAACTTATCCTTGGACTTGGGAATATCTCCTATGTAATCTGCTACGATAGCTTCATTTCGTTTTTCTAGAAGTACAATTCTTTCCTCTATTCTCCTTATTTCATCAACTAGAAGTCCTTCCTCCTCTCTGTCGAGGGAACTTGTTTGTTGCTTAAATTCTAGTTCATATAGTTGGAATTTAAGTTCTACAAGAGTTAACTTTTCAAGTTCTGCGTTTGTTAGTAGTTTAAATTTAGATCCTTCTTGTCGTTGGGCCTGACGTCTGAGAAAGTCACGTCGTTTCTTCAAACTCTCAAGCATTTCTTTTTTAGATTCCCTTCCTTCTACCTCGGGAGTTGCTTTTTGAATTAAAGATTGTCTCTCAGCTTTATAGCGATCGCGTTGTTTCCTAAACCGAGTTGTCATTTTTTGTTCTTGATCTAGATCTTTTCTAAAAACCTTTATTTGATCAATTAACTCTTTCTGTTGTTCATAATATAATTTTAACTGATCACTTGAGTCCGTCATCTCATATTCACCAAGAATTCATGATTTAATTGGGTGCGAAACTCTTAAATTCGCTTATAATAAGGAAGAT
>JAEOTQ010000126.1 GCA_016839785.1 Candidatus Hodarchaeota archaeon
AAATTTCAACCGAGACACAATCTCAATGAGCCACCCATTGACTAACCGTTCTGTTTGCTCGAATTTAAGTTCTGCACACCGCTTATGAACGGTATCCACAGAGGGGCCACTGCTCGTTGAACAAATATCCTCCAAGGAGGTACGCTCTAAACACACCTGAACCAATCTTCTAATTACATCGTGGGGTTACCAGGTGCTTTTAGAGGAGTATTTACCTATAATTTTTGATGTATCGTATCCATCACAAACTTTATAAAGCTCAGATTGAATGAATTGTTTGGTGATTCTGGGAATTTTCATTTGAAGGCCTTAAATGTTATTATTTCCCGAATCATCACTTAAAAAGTTTTCGTAGGAAAAATTAGCTGGATCTCTTCATTATCGAAGTTACGTGAAGACTGAAAAATCGAGAGAATGAGAGAGTTCTACGAAAATGAAATAGAAAGGAAAAAATTGAAGAACTCGCTATTTTCACATGATAATAACTAATCAAAATTTAGTAATCTTGAACTCAGATCGTTCTCTTACTCCAAAAAAGAATGATTAGGTTCCAACAAAAAAAAGAACAAGGTTTCGAGATGGAAGTCACTAGTGAATATTCCTCAAAGGTGGTCTGTGATGGACCATGTCATGTCTGTAAACATTCACGTGAAAAGGACGTCAACACTCAAGCAGAAGATATTATCTATTATTGTCGTAATTGTCAGGAAAAATACCTGTGTACCGACGTTCTTGGTCGCGATAAACAGAGTTCAGGATTTTTATGTCCCAAATGTAATAGTAGTATGTCTGAAATTACTGTTGACCGTGCCCACCAACTTGGTCTTGCCTTTGGATTTCATTATTCACGTTTATCACCAAGTGTTCGACCTGTGGATCAGATTAGGAGAAGTTGGTTTTACTCCCCACAAAGAGAGGTTATTTCTAAGGACTTTGTGAATGATCTAATAAATTATGAGCTACTGGACACTCCACAGTTGCTTGATCTTCTTTTTCACTCCGATCTTCCACCTAAGCCGTCTGATTGGGTTCGAGATAAAAAAGCCCTTTTGTGGGAGATATTTGCCCAGAAACCTCAAATCATTAAATCCATCCATAATTCATTAATCACTCAGTCAGAAAATCGGAAAGGAGATTTAATAATCAGAGCTCTTGTGAACTATCGAACTTTTGGCTGTGCATATCTAAGTGTGATCATTCCTCCTCCTGTTGCCGGGACTGTTGATTTGGTAGGCATTGATGAGAAAACGGGGGGCTTAGTCTGGATAGTTGTACAAGAAAATTTGATTGATGAAAAACTAATTGGTACTATTCTGAATGAAATTTTGAGTATCCCTCCACTTGAATTTATGGGTGTGGAACGGATTTTAGTTTTAACTCAAAAATGGATTTGGATGGCAAGTCAAATTGCTCTTCGCCAGGGCCGAATTGCAACTCGCTGGCACCAACTTCAACTAGAAACTTGGGAAGAAGATCCAATCGCTGGCCACAAAAAAATTTGAACCTAAAATACCGACTTCCTTTGTGAGCTCTACAGCTTAACTATTCCTAAGTATCCCCTCTACAGTTCCCTTCAAGCTAAGATGGGTGTTTTCATGGTCATTCGATACGAGATAGATACTCGATCACTTTTATATGCTAAAGAGTAACATTTTCCTAATTTAATATCTGAATCCGATATATTTCAATTGAAAACCTTTAAATGGGGAAGATCCAGAATTATTTTCAATATAAATTCTTAAAGGAAACTTTATTATATTTTAAATCCTAAGTAATTACGGATGAACGAGTGTCACCATAGATAGATATTCAGAAAAGAGGTTATAAAATGAGTTTTTTGATGAAAATAGTCCTCGCAGGCGATGGAGCCGTAGGAAAAACAGCATTAAGAGAACGCTATCTAGGAAAGGGCTTCTCTAGTAACTACATGATGACCATAGGGGCCGATTTTGCTCTTAAAGAAGCAACCATTAGAGAAAAATCAATCAAATTTCAAATCTGGGATTTAGCAGGCCAACCTCGATTTGGTACTGTGCGTAGTGTCTACTATTATGGCTGTCTCGGTGCACTTTTAGTTTTTGATGTTACTCGTCCAGATACCTTCACCAATCTTGATTCATGGATTGATGAGATTTACAAACATAATGGGAAAAATGAAATTCCGATTGTTCTCCTGGGAAATAAGGTAGATCTTAGGGAATCTTTCCCCAATCATGTAACAGATGCTCAAGCCGAAGAATTTGCTGCAAAGGTTTCTGAAAAAACTAGGACAGCGGGTTTTGTTGTAAAATATATGCCAACGTCTGCAAAATCAGGATTGAATGTGTCGGCCGCGTTTGACATGCTTGGTAATGTTTATCTCGATTATGTTGAAACCCAAACTTCCTAAAAACCTTAAATCATCTTTCTTTTCTCTTTTCCTCCCTTTAAAAGATGTTATCAGGTACTTCTATCTGAGCAACAGAATGATGACGATCGGGATAGGAGAAATGTCAACGCTAATCGAATTTGGATTCAAATCGTAGATTTTCTTTCTGTTTAACTCCCTCTCTAGGTAAGAGAGCCGTACTCTCGTAAAAAAAGAAGAAGTGTGTGGATTTATATTTTGATATCATCAATAGAATTAACGATTTTGACTCCACCAATATCCATAATCGTTGGAGTTCCCATCAACAAGAGAATGTATCTGGACTTTGCATATTTTGCATAACCCCGTGTGATGAATGATATCGTATCTACCTCCGAGTCATCCATAGCGAACCAAATAGCAAGGCGTTTTTTCTTAAATAACGATCCTTTCTCCGCTAAAATGTCCACAGGAGTAGCTTCTGATTCAATTACACGTACATCTTCTTGAAAATTATAACCTGCTGACTTGAGACGAGAATATAACTCCTTTTTCAATATTGAAGCTTTTATATCTCCCGCTTTACGTAAATATTTTTCACTTTCAAATTGTTGACCTAGACGATTAAATGCACCTGCCATTTTGCGATATACTCGGAATAATGGATCAATTGCTGATTGTTCAGAAATCGATTCCAGAGTTTGCAATTGCGTTAATGCCATTAATAGATGGCTTAAAGCCTCTTGATCCTTTTGTTCAATTATTTTAGCATCACCAAGATTTTCTTGGATTGCTGCTTCGAGTACTAATTTTACTTCTTGTCCCACTGTTTCGTACTCAGAGGATTGTATAAAAGCTAAAGCATTGGTGAGTAACTCAGTGGCTTGCTCCGCCTTTTTCTCAACAATTAATGTCTTTGCTTCTTTTATAGTATGTTCGATATCCATTTCAAAACCTCACAGAATTTGGAAAATTGAAAATTCATGTTGTCTATTGATTTTAGTCATTTATTCCCTGATTTATATAGTCTTTTTGTGAACTCTCTAACACTTACATTTAATATCTAAAAGGCATACGACAAATCTATTAGTTTTATTAGCCTCCTACCTGGACTTGAGATCTGTAACAGCAGGTAGCCTCGAAAATTAGTCACGATGGGAGACAATTTGAGAAATCACAGTTAAATATGATTCTACACTTTGTTTCGGTTTTAATGATACCATTAAGATTCGATCTGCGTCCAATGCATATAATAGAATGAGATTATTTATTCCTGTTACTGCTACGCTATGACACTGTTTTCCAAGAATTCTGGTTGGCAGGCTTAAAGCTGACGAAACCGCTGCTAGTTGTGCTGAATCTACATCTAGGCTGGATAATAGATCAGAAAGAGGAATTCCTGCGGATGAAAGTAATAAAATTGCACTTGCTTCAGGAATAGCTCTTTGTAATTTCTCAATTAGACTATCCTCAATGTCAAGAGTTTTAACTATGGCATCCATCTTCGCAACTGCCTCTCGTGATTGAGAAATCAGATCATCAATAGGTGGACGCTTTTCAAATGAAGTTTTTGGCAGGTTGATAGTAAGAATAAGTACAGTGTCACCTTCCCGAGAAGCAAGGATTATCGAATCATCCTGAAATACAACATACTCACAAACTTTATCATTTAATGTATCTTGCATAAATCCATGGGAAATTGCTAGTGCGCTCGATATGGCCGCTGGAATAATGAATAGTTCCTCCCCTAACCCCTCTTTTCCTCGTTCTGCTCCATAAATGGGCGAACCATCACTGGTTGCAATTAATACTTGCTTAATATTTCGATCCTCAAATAATTTATCAGCAATTTTTTTGATTTCAGGAATGTCTTTCACTTTTGGATACCTCACAAAAACGACTGTGGAGAAAAATAGCTTGCTTGTCTTGGATTAACGAAATTTAAAAAGATAGCTTTTCACAGAAAATTAAAGGAAGCAAGCTCTCGAAATGATCATTAGTTTCCAAGATTAGAATTGCAGAAAGACACATTAAACATTAATTATAGTTTTATCGACAATTCGAATGAATTATTTCAATTCTTAGAACATTAAAGAGAATTAATCTGAATAAAAAAAAGGGGGGGAGGTTAATCCGAGTTATTTTGTGCTGTTTGAGGTTCTGTCTCACCGTAGAGAGAATGGGAGTAAGCTCCCTTTTGATCGATGTTTAATGCTTTATCAGTCTTCTCAACAGATTTAATAGCACTTGATTCCATTTCTAGCATTGCGCGTATTGCATCTACATTTTCTGGAATCGGAATGGACTCCATATGTACATCATAAATGAGATACAGATTGTTTCGTGAATCGGTACTCAATGTTTCTTGCCAAATGAACACTTCAGGACGATCATATCGGGGTCTTCCTAGGTCGCGGAAGTATTCAACGAGTTGAGCTGAGTCGAATAATCCCTGTTTTCCAGGTTCAATCAGTATCCGTGGAGTCCGTTTAAACAATGCTACAATGTCTTCTCTACTAGGATTACTTTCAAGCGTCACTTTAAGCATATGCACATGTGAAAGAGTCCACGATCCTGCGATTGCAAGAGAATGAATCTTATCATTAAACTGGGGCATAACTGTTACTAAATCAGGCCCATGATGTGAAACACCTAAGACTGGAGTAATAGCATTAATTGGCCCTCTGTTTGTACGTGCTGGATCTCCTGCTCTTCGAGCAAGTGCAACAAATGCATCCGAAACACCATACGTGTGAGCTAATGTAGAGATAATTCGAGTAAGAGCAGTTGTATTACAGGAAACAACACGTGTCTGATCTACACCAAGATGTGTATAATAGTTCCCAAACGTACTGAAACTGCGTTCAGTCAAACCATGTTTCTCTCCTCCTTGAACAATACTCTTCACATTCTCTGTATCATATAGAGGAAAGTTGTGTTGTGGAACACCCGACGGAGTACAATCAATCACTAGATCACATTCTTTAACCATATCATCTAGATAACCAACAATTTCATACCCTGCTTCCCGCATTTTGGGTTCGAAATCAGGAACACTACAGTAGATAGGATATTTTCTTTGAACAGCAATGCGTAATCGGACATCAGAAATTATATCGGCAACACCAATGAGGTTCATATCAGATTGAGCAGCTACAGCGTCTGCTACACGTTTGCCTATTACTCCATACCCAACGACGCCTATATTTGCTTTGGATTTAGCCATCTATTATTCAACTCCAGTCAGAGCGGACAGAGCTTCTTTACCTTTCTCAGTCAAGTAAAACATTCTAAGGACCGATTGTCCTACAACCTCGATGTTGGTTTGACCAAGATAATCCAATGTTTTTCGAACAACTGCCACATCATGATCGACATAATTTGTCGCTTCTAGCCAACCGAGAGAGAGGAGAACTTTTTCTAACGATAAACCACTTTTTTCCTGGATTTTTTTATAGGGTACGCCGCGGACACCTGCAGTAGTGTGAAATCCTCTAAAGAATTCAGCGGGATCGCCTAATGCAAGGATAACGTTTTTTTGATCTTCATTTAATTCTTTAATATCAACCATGTTCAAACGCCTTTATCATTACAGGTTGAATTACGCGAATCAACCTTTCTTTAACATGATTTCGTATGTATTTTCAACATGGGTTTAGCATCACTTCACGAGGAGCCATCCGCCATGGTTTAAAGAAGAACTGCCTCAGTTAGAATTCAATTGATTGAAGCTACTGAAAAAACAATGCTCCTGATCTTAAATAAAGAGTAAAATTTGCAGATCTATTTATGGACAAAAAAAATGTCCGAAATAGTGTTATTCACTAGTTTCTTATGAAAAATTAGTTTATTAAGCTTTTAGGCCTTTCGAAGTCAGCGAAAATACCCGAATTACCTCTTGTCCAGCAATTTCAACAGCGGAATGACCTAAATAATCGACAATTTGTCTTTGTATAGCACAGGTGTGTTTAACAAGTTGTTGAGCCTCAAGTGCTCCAAGAGAGAGGAGAGTTTTTTCATCTGTTAAATCTGTCGCTTTCATGATTTCTTTATAGGGAAGACCTTTAAATCCATTATCAACATCAGAAACGAAAGCGGATTTCTTTTTCAATGAATCTATAATTTTTATTTGATCGTCATTGAGTTTTACCATGCTATTCACTCGGTTTATGGGCATTTTGGGAATTATTGCTTATGAAACATAATATCTTTTCATCCTTAAAAAAGACCCCTATGGAGGATACAGGTGAGAACCAGTTTATATTATCATGATGTTAAAGTTGATCTCCTCTCCAAATAATCAGGAAAAACCAGTGTAAGGATGTAATTCTAAAGAATAAGAGTATTCATTTTGGAAGCGATCGTTTCAGGAAGTTCACTAGAGAATTTTTGATTATCAAGGACTTCAGCACCTCCTAATTGCTGGACAGGTAATATGTCAATAAACATATGAAAATGGTCTTTTTTTGGATTTACAAGTTGGCGTACAACAATATTTCGATCCTGCACGAGGTGATACTTTGGACCTTCTTGCTCAATAAACTTCGAGAGCATTTTATTACTCTTAACGATGATAGATGCTAAAGAAGTCAGTTCTTCTTTTTCCAGTAACCACAAAGAGGACACATGTCGACGAGGTAAAAGTCGAATCTGTGCATCTTTTTCTGGAGCATATGCCAGGAAAGCCATCCAATGTTGATTACTGGCAATTTTTCTCTTTTCAATTGATACTGGTTCTGAAAAGACATCTATTTGATCTTTTACCCAGAATTGGCATTTTAAACAGACATTTTGACTTTGAGATGCTAATTCATACGCCTTTGATTTACTTCCAGATCCTGAGTCATTGAAAAACATGATAGATTGCCCATGCAGGTGGGAGATACTCCCTCCAGCTCTGGGGCCTATATTAAAAAATGTATGTAGTTTTACATCCTTGATTTGAGCGATCTTGGGGTGATTTTTACAGGATTTGATAGTAAAGCAATAGTTTTGTAAGAACATCTCCCATTCCTTAGGTGAAACGTCTTCGGGGAATAAGTAGTGATTCGAAAAAATATGGACTAAAGATAATCCTGAGGGATAATTCATTTTATTGATACTAGAAGCATTCTTATCAACTAATCGAGATATGGGTGGATATAAATTAATGGTACTAAACGCTGTGGATGAAAGAAGACGCTTATTTGTTGGAGTCATTGAGAATGGATCGTTTTCTAGACTTAGGTCTTTAGTAATGACAATTGATGGGAGATTGCCCTTTATTAACTTACAGAATGTATCTTGGGTTAAGGAAGGTTTTTTTTCGGGTGTTTGACCATGAAAGAAAGTGGAATCAAATTCTATAGGTCTTTTCCTGCGAATAGGACTGAAAATTGTCTTATGTCCAATTTTCGATCCATTTTCATCCAGATATGTGCAAAATGGATCATATCTTTCAGAAGGTAAAAATTTCTCTGTTGAAAATATACCCCATTCTACGTCTAATTTTTGCTCCAATTTTTGGAAATTTTTCTTATTGTCGACCAAGGAGTGT
>JAEOTQ010000127.1 GCA_016839785.1 Candidatus Hodarchaeota archaeon
CAACAGGCCAAATTTCTTTAAGATTATCAAGAAAGTATAATTTATCTCCTACTCTGGTAGATACATCGGCATTTGCACTACGCCTAGCAAATCAAAATTACCGAAACAAGGGGATCATACCTATTACAATCAAAAAGGGTATTCTCGATCTTAATCTAGGTCAAAAATTTGATTTTGTTCATTCACATGGCTTATTAGAGCATTTCATAGGAAAAAAACAACAATTGGTTTTATCTAGTCATATTAATCATGTACATGAAGGTGGGTGGGTGGTTTGTTGGATCCCCTGTCCCGATGTCTTTTATCGGATCAATCGGTGGTATTTAGAACGCACTGGTCAGTGGATATTTGGTTTTGAACAACCATTTACAATGAAAGAGATTTTAACGATCTTTAAAAGTAAGAACTTGGTGATCCAGAAAATTCGTCATCTTCCAGGATGGATTGGAGTAGCGGCTCAACTACAATGACAATATCCTCAGAATCTTAGTATTCCTTTCAGAAAGATGACAAAAACGAATACTTGTGCAATAGTGATCGTAAAACCTTCATAAACATCTAATTTCTGATCGTCAGTCATGGAAGATTTGATCATAAATAGAAGTAACCAAGCAAATCCAAATTGAACCAATAAAAAGGGTGTAGGTATCTCACCTGTTCCTTGAACATAGTGAATTAGAGGTATTCCCTCAAAGCTATTGCCTGCAATCTCTAAAACGGCTCCCAAATATGAAAATAACGAGACTAATCCTGTCATAAGTAATAGGTTTTGCATAGTTCCTGCAATCAGATTTCCAAGTCCTAATTCAATACCCCCTTCGTGTTTAACCGCTAGTAAAGCAATTGCATGCTCCGGAATTGATGCCGCCGCACCAATAAAGAATGCTAACTGAAATTCGGTTAATTCAACCCCATGATCTATAAATAATTCCACCGAGGAAGAAATCATCTCACCTGCAAAAAATATCATTACAAATGCTAAGAGAAGTGTGAAAATTAAGAGAGAACGACTTCCAAGTTGATTATCACTTTGGGTTTGAGTATCCGATAAAGTAGAAAGATCACGATTCTTCAGATTATGACGAATGATGAAGAAAAGATAGAAAAGATATACAATTACGGTGATAACGCTGGCTTCATAGGGAAGATGAGGAATTGTCTGTTCTGCACCTAATGCTAGCTCAAATATTTCAACACAAAAAAGCACAATCCCATAAACAAATATAGATCCTACTATTACAATAGCAACTCGTACTATTGGCACTTCAATATCTATTACTTCCTTAGGAATAATTATAGGGCCCTTACGTTGATAATTTCCTAGCATCACTAGAATACCTAACATGAGGATGTTGAAACCAGTAGCGATTATAATAAATGCAATTGCAAACTCAACTTTTCCATTAAGGATTGCAAATCCCCCGATAACTAATTCGGGTGAGTTACTCGCCAACGATGATAACACTCCAGAGACATAGGGGGTCAGTCTCATCCGTTTCCCAAAAACATCAATTCCTTCCACAGCTTTTTCTGATGCAAGAATCGCGATTAATAATCCAAGAATCATAAATCCAACTAGGTAGAAAGTGGATAGAGTATTTTTCGTTAACCAGAAAATAATGATGAGAAGGCCAAACACAGGAAAGACTATTTTATCACGAATACCGAATTTCATAAACTCACCAGACTTAGATCAATTGGATTTGTAGATATTTTGACTGAAATTATTAATTTTTGTTTCGGTCAATCTTTATTCAATAAATTCATTGAGCTATCGATGTATTCTTGAAAATCTCACTCTTCAATTTGAATATCAGAGAAAATTGATGGTTGATCTTCTGGATTGAATTCAAATACAATATCAAGATCTAAAATTTGAGCAATCCTACCTGTTTTTCCATGTATTGACATAGGCATCCGTAATAACCGTCGTAAATCAATAGTGACTTTATGATCAATTCGGGGAGCCCAACGCCGTAGTACCTCATCGTACTTATTTACACTAGCTAGATTCTTATTGAATCTTCTGATAAGATTGTCATCCACTTTTCCCTCTTGGTGCTTTAATTGATTCACTATTTTTGTTGCTGCACTCCCACTCAATCCCAAGTTGACCAGATCCTTTCTACGAACATCCTTTAACGAATATTTAAAGATAGTAAGTTCCGTTCGTTTCCGAAATTCATATTTTAATTGTTTTCTATCCTGTACACGTGCTTTTTCGTCCTCTCCCTTGATTACGGTCAGGTAATCAATGATAGATTGGCGTTGATCTCGATCAAGATCAAAAGTTATCGAATCGCGTACCCATCCATGAACACCGCGTCGTCCTGAAAATAGCCAAATAATCTCCGTCATTCCGAAATCTCGCCTTAAAGTTTCATCAATAAGACTAATTGAAACATTAATTAATTGCCAACAGCGTAGACAAACTTGGCCCGCTCCAGTACAATCGCACACATGCTTGCGTACAGCATCATAATCATTTAGGTCAATGTCAAAAACTAATTCATGTCCTTTCCACTCTAAAGTATGAATTGGCTGCTCACGAGAGGGGGGATTATCATATACTGCTCCGATATACGCATTGGTTGGACATCTGTCAATTAAAAAGTCTTGTAAAGCATTTGGTGTTTCAAATGAAATATTCCTGAAAAATTTCCCACTTTGTCCAGTAAAACCAAATTCTCGCGTAGAAAATGATGAAAAATCAATGACTTGCGAAAGAACATTCACATCGAATGCGTTTGAATAATAATCCTGTAGTTCGTTCCGCCTTTTGGAGATATTCATTGTGATATCAACTACTCCTCCATCGGTTAATTTTCGGATGCTTGCTGTAATGTAAGACCTTCAATCTTCATAGCAAATCGTGTCCATTGTAGAGGATGAACAATTTTACGGTAAAAGGATCTGTTGTATATTAAACGAAAATATTGAGAACAAGCTTGTGTTGGATTACTACCACTGACAGAAATTAACGAATTCAGTTGTGAATTCAATATTTTCAACTTTTTTTTCGTTGTATAGTAATTTTCTTTCAAAAATTCAGTTAATATTGCAGGTGCTAAGTGATTAAAGGGGCAAAAATACCCAGTTGCTATCGTTGAACATTGAGGTACATTATAATCTTTTTTTCCTCCTTCCAAACCGTAAAGATGACGGATTTGATATCCTGAGGAGCGTTGGAACTCTGAAAAGGTTTGTCCGACATTATCTACAGATTTTTCATACCAGAAATGTAATTGTTCATTAACAGACATACCTAATTTTTTAAGGAAAAAACCCATCTGAAGACGTTGAACGTGGACCAAGCGTCCTGTCTTTTCAAACTCAAAATAAAGTTGTAACATGCATGGTGGAAAAACCTCAGGATGTAAAAACAAATCTTGGCCTTCAAGCTCCCCTCCACTGTATTGAGAACGAATTTGTACGTGTTTAGACAAATCTTGTTCGAGATTTTGAACTACATTATCGATATCCTCCCTGATACCTAGTAAGTCTTGAGCTTTAGTGATTTCTTCCTCAAGTTTTTTCTCAAAAGCCTTCTTCAATACCCCGCGAAATGAAAACTCGTTTGATACGACCCATCCCTTCCTTAGATATCCTTTTCGCTGGGAAACCATCCATGGAACCTTTGAAAAATACACACATAGTAAGAAATCCCCTTTTGCTCGGCTACGACTTGTATGGTATTTCTGATAAAGCTCTGCAAGGTATTCGTTGTGCTCCTCATCCATTTTGTCTTTGAATTCTTCGTACTTCAGGATATTCTTTTCCCCGAAGACCTGTCGATAGATTTCAAGTTTCTGCTCAATGGATTCGGTACGGTCGTAATACAATTTTTCAAATAAGTCCCCTTCAACCTCAATTAACCATGATTCCAAACGACTATTTGTTGCAGCTACCAATCTAAGCAAATAAGCTCCTAATCTATAGTCCTCGTAGATTTGGTTGATTTCTTCATCATACGTAGGAAAATAGTCACGAATAACCTGTGATGGATTGTTAGGTAACTTTTCTAATAACTGGACTCTATTCCATGCAAGCTTTTTCCACGCTTTCACATCAATATTCAAGTTAGGAGGAGCCTGTAAGAGAAACCAGTTCGGGAGGGCCATTCTTCAAACCACTCTTCAATTATTACATGGATGAATCATATAAAACCACATAAATATTATGCAGTATCGCTTAGAATTCAAGAAAGCATTTTTTTATTAGCCTAACGATATTTTTATTTCCTTCGTCTATTTTTGTAACTAATCTTTGAATGTTTAAAGAACCGACAAATCATCCTCTAGATAGGGTAATTCAAGTGGAAGAGGGATGTGGTGCTCATTCATTGCGTGAAAATTGACTAAGGAATGGAGAATTTTAAGTTCTTTTTTGAGTGTTTGTTTTCGCATTCTTGGAACCCAAATCTTTAATCCAGCTCTTAACGCGGTATGGATATATGGAATAGCTGCTCGTACTAGGATTTTAGATAGCATAGGTGTGTTAAAGTACAAGTTGTCATACACTGGATTCTTAATTTTTTTCTCTAAACCAGGATTTAGGTGGCGATGAATATCATATTGTATATTGTAGTCGAGGTTCACAAATAAGTAATGAAACCAATCTTCCCATATTTTGTAGGTCGATCCAGTGCCTTTGAGCTTTACCTGATATTTAGATGGAGATTTTTTAACTTTATGAAGAAAATCTAATATATCATCCTCAGTGGTCCCCTCTACATATGTGTAACATCGACCAACCATGTTTGGCTGGTGACTATCTCCTCCTGCTATACCAGGTAATCCAAATTCTCGAGAAATTATTTGTGCAAGATAATTGTGCCTTTTCGGCTGAAAACCATTTATAATTTCTACCATCCCTATTCTTTTCAGCACTGAAGCATTGATTGTGTAAGTTTGTGAATCATATCCTCCTGCAGGCGCGCTTTGACTAAGGTCAAATGGATGGGCTAAGATATAGAGAGCATTTGAATCATCAAGATACTCCAAAAACTCAGGTAGAGGTTGAAAACGAATTTTCCAAGGAATTTTCTTAAGACCATAGACCAGAATATGGGCCCATCCGTGTCTTTTCTCATTATATTTCGTAACTTCTTGACCAACAATTGGCACTATATCGTCATATTTTGAGGCATAATGTAAAAATGGTTTGATTCCATTCATATTATTATGATCAGTAAGAGCTATAGCATTTAGTTTTCTACGACGAGCAAGTTTAATCAATAATTTTGGTGATAAGGCAGAATCTTGAAATAAATGCTTACCTTTGAGTTTAGGTACACGTAAAAGTGAGTAATACGTATGAGAATGTAAATCTGCTCTTATTAAATCACTCACTAATTTTTTCACCTAGGGGTGGATTATCTGTTTCTTTTTTCCATTGCCCCTCAATATTCCAATTCAATTTTTTTCTTGTTATCAAAGTAGCGATCTTTTTTGATAAATAGGCAATAATTGACTTTCTATACCTAGTATTATCACATACTAATTGTTCCCATTCCTCATAAATTAACGAATTGAAGAAGAAGAATTCCCAATATCCTGAGTATTCACACGAGTTTTGCCTAAAATATAGACAATTATTCCGATCACAATCAAAAAGTAAAATTTCACTAATTGGACAAGAATTGCTCCAGAAAGTGCTTTATCAGTACTGATACTCAAACCATACTCGATAAATACGGATAATGAGATTTCTTTCAGTCCAGCCATCCCTGGAATACCAACAGGGATAAGATCAACTGTACCTCCTAAGAAATTTACCGCAGCGACCTGATCAAGAGAAATCAAAATATTAACAGAGTGTAAAATTAAGAGAATTGATAACCAATGTGCTATCTGAGCGAAGAATGCTAGAATCAACGCTACCAAAGAAGTCAACTTATTTTTTGCTAAATAGGTGAACTGGAGGCTAAAATCATCCACTAATTTATCGGAAGTTAGTCGATTTGAGCTAATACGAGATCCAATTAAAGGTAATGAACCAAATCCTTGTAATATTATATTGAGTATTCTTTTTGCCATATTAGGGCTAAGTGCAATTAAAATGAATAAGCTCACAATCATAAGGGTCATTATTGAGATTATTGATACGAATGCTACATTAAACCCGTTAGGCAACGGGGAATAACCTAGCTCCATTAAAATGGAGCTTAAATACTCAAACATTGATACTGCAATAAAAGCAGATATTGGAATAAAAGCTAGAAGTCCACAGAGCTTATGAGCAACAACGCTAGATAAGACTTCACCGCTAGTGGCAAGTCTTTTCTCCTCGTCGTTATAAAATTCTTGAGTTCCCATCACAACTTTCATAATAGCTTCAACCGCACCTGCACTTGGAATTAGTAAGCCATAGGAAAACGAAGATAACTGAATTCGATAGGTGGTCCTAATTGAAGGTGAGATTTTCGATATTCCCAGAAGTAATTTCCAAATGATTGTATCAAGTAATACGGCAATAAATGTAAATAATGCCCCAATTATCAATATAATTATATTGGCTCCAAGAAATGTATCAATCATAGCGTTTATACTAATATCTTCAAGAATAAAATAGAGAAATAGGACAAAGGCTGCGAAACCGAGTAAAACCAATGTTTTTTTATCGAATGCTTTTTTCAGCGAGATATTTTTCCTATGTAGATCCAGCTCTGGTTGCTTTTCCATAAATTAGTCCTTCCTTTGAGGAATCGGGCGGGAGCTTCATAAATTCTTTTCAGAATTAATTCTATATACATAATCCAAGCTTTGGATGCCTTTCCATGAATATTTCTGAATTAGTCTTCACTTCTTTCGGGCCAATTCTTTATAATCTGATATTTCTTTTCCTTTGGGTTTCCTGGATTGATTATCATTATAAAGGGGAACAAAGCAAGGTAAGAAAATATTTAGAAAGGTATTTCCGAGAAACTAACCTGTTTTATTTAGTAACTGGTGTACTAATCTTTACGTTTCTCTTTCTTCTACTCACATATGCTAATGCCAACACGGATGTTGATGATGCCATAACTTCTGGAGTTGAAGCTTTTTTAACTGGTGATAATCCATATCAAGAAGATGTGGTGATCCATCATTTACCAACAGGCATTACCTACGGTCGATATCATTATTTCCCGCCCGATTTGATTGTCTATA
>JAEOTQ010000128.1 GCA_016839785.1 Candidatus Hodarchaeota archaeon
AGCTAAAGGTACTTTTTTACTATTCATAGAACTTTATTCCATCCTGATGGATTTTCAGATGGACTATTTCTGAGATCTGATAATTACATTCAGAACTAGATAATTGAACTCGTAGAATTTTAAAATTATTTTTACTCAATTTTTCTATCTCTAATGTTATTGATACTAAAAGTGTTACTTGTAGTAGCATTGTATCAGGAATAACAGCAACAATTTTTCCAATGTATGAATTTTTACCACTAAAAGGCTCACGGGAAATAGTTATCATCGTAGGATTGATATAAATTCCCCTAATTTCCTTAGTAGAGTCAAAGAGGTCCTCATCAAAAACTTCAATATTTCCAATCTCACTCTTCAATTGAATCGAATGCTTTTCAGCATTTTTAACAGTAGAACTAGTTTTATATAAATTTTTTAATCCTAAAGTCGTTGCTACTTCAATAGATGCGGGTTTGAAATTAACTTCTACTGGTGTACCTGTTTGAAGTACCTTTCCCTGGTTCAATACGACTAATTTGTCAGCTAACATTTTTGCTTCATCTAAATCATGTGTAACAAATAATGTTGTTATTTGTGATTCTTCCTGAAGTTTTCTGATATAAACGGCTAAATGTTCTCGTAATTGAGTATCTATATTGCTTAATGGTTCATCTAGAAGAAGTAATTTTGGAAATGGAGCAATAGCTCGCAACAATGCGACTCGCTGTTGTTGTCCCCCACTGATTTCATGAGGTTTTCGATCCAAGACCGATTCTAATTCGCTTATTTCAGCTAAGTCTCGTATGTGCTTTCCAATCTCATTTTTTTTCCATTTTTGAGCTCTAAGTCCAAAAGCAATATTTTCAAATACAGATAGATGTGGAAAAAGACCCTGATTTTGAGGTACGTAACCAATATTTCTCGTTTCTATCGGTTCATTAGTAATATCGTAAGAGTTTATCGTTATAGAACCCTTTTGTGGAGATAAGATACCTACAATAGTTTTGAGAATCGTAGTTTTGCCACAGCCAGATGGACCAACTATTGCAATAAATTCTCCCTTTTTTGCCGTAAATGATACATCTTGTAGAATCCAATGTTCTTCATATCTATAGCAAAGGTCATTAACTTCAAAATAAGGCATTTTTATCACCGTTCTACATTCAATTACTCATAACCTGAAATCCACCTTTCCTAACCTATCAATGATCATAAAACTTCCAACAGTGATCAACATGAGGATCGAAGCAAAAGCTGCTGCAGTTCCGATATTTCTGGTAGCAACTAATCTGTATATACCAACAGGGATAGTAGCAAAGTTGGTCTTTGAAAGAAAATAAGTGGCTCCAAATTCTCCAATTGAGATAGCAAAACTGAATAATCCTGCGATAACTATTCCAGGTAGTAATAAAGGAAGCTCTATCTTGAGAAACACCCCTAATCGTGATACGCCCAAGCTTCGTGCAACATTAATAATAGTTTCATCAATATTTGATCGGGTTGCTGCAATGATACGATTTGCGAAGGGAAAAGCGATCAATGTTTGAGCTATGATAATAACAATTGCAATATTATCATAGATAGGCGTTTCTCGATATATACTAAATAAGGAAAACGCAAGTGTAATAGAAGAAACCGTTAATGGTAAAATCACAATAATTCCACTGAAAGTACGTAATAAAGTGACCTTTGGTCTTCCTTTTTTTGTCGTTTCATAATTTAAACCATAATTAAACAAAAGAGCAAGAATTGGGGCTATGAGGATAACTCCGAAACCAAACAGAAGACTGTTAGCTATCATAGATTGGGGTGGTAATCCGATAAATGTGCTAATATCGCGATCAAGGAGTTTGGAATAATTGAAAAAGGTAAATGCATTATCTATCGAGGTAAATGAAGCAGAAATAACCCCTACTATTGGAAGAACACAAATGATACTAACTAATGCAAAATATAATCCGACAAATACTGTCCTTACAACCGATTTGATATTAATTGGCTTTTTGAAAAATGAATTCTCAATCTTCCAAGAGTATCTTTCAGAAGGAACTTCGTATTTATTTGAAAAATAAAGATACAGGAGAATAACTAGGATATTAATGAATAATTGGATCATTGTAAGAGCTGCAGCGGCATTATAATCAAATCGATCCCAAAAATAATCATAAATTCTTACTTCTACTGTTTGAAACTTCACTCCTCCTAATACAAGCACAATAGCGAAACTATTGAATGAGTAAATAAACACAAGTAAAGATGCAGCCGCTAAAATTGGAAATATTTGCGGAAATTGAATTTTTCTTAATATTCTCCAATTAGAAGCTTTTAAACTCTTTGCTACACCAATTAACTCTGGATTGATATTCCTCCATCCTATCTCTGTAAGACGGATAATTACAGGTATATTATAGAATACATGAGCAAGAATAATGCCTTCATACGTATTGTAAATGTCTATCAATCGGAATCCTGTTAAATCTCTCCAAAGGTCATTAATTATGCTTCCATGACCAAAAACTGAAATAAATCCCATTAAAACGACAATTGGTGGGAGAATAAATGGGATTGTTAATAAATTTCGGATTAAGTTTCTGAAGGGGAATTTATAATGAGCTAAAATATACGATCCTGGAATACCGATCAATAAACAGAGAAAAGTGGTGAGAATTGCCTGTTGTATGTCCCAAATTATAAAATATCTATTTAATGGATGAGTTAGAACTTCTAACAAAAACGAGAATGTGAATATTGTCTCTCCATCTAGTATTCCAAATGCAAGTGCGAAAATGTTAATTAAAGGAATGAAAAAGAAGAGTAATAAAAATAAAGCTGGAATAACTAGTACAATTGAAGTTTTGAGAGATTTCATCTTTACTCGCCTTCGAATTTAACTAGATATTAACAGAGATATTGTGTACAAATATTTATTATCGTCTTTTCTTCTTTTTTAATACCATAGGGATTGCTACAATAATCAATCCGAGTAGAGAAGAGACAATTTCAAAACTGGGAATATTACCTCCAGTCTCGAAATAACCCAGAACTACAACTTGTTCCCATTCATCCTTCCAATCTGGCAAATATTTTCCTATTAATTGAGGAGAAAGTAGATCATTTAGTCTAAAGACTTCATCCGGATGGATAACAGACTCTTCAAAACATGGTGACAGTACAACTTCCGCATTTGCTGGATACATCCATTGATGTCCTGGTATTTCACTTTGTAAACTGGGGCTCAAAAACCAATCGATAAATTGCTTTCCCTTTTCTTTATGGGATGCATCTTTAACAAGACCAATTCCCTCGATCTGAAGCCATCCATTTTGCTGATCCTCTTCATGAGTTACAACCGCAGATGTACTATTATCCACCCATTGACAATAACTATAGGCTGGAGATGTTCCATAAGAAACCATTATTGGTTTCCCTTCCTCCGGAGTGAAAAATATATTAAATGCATCAGCCCATGAATTAGTAATTGTTATTTTATCTCGTGAGGCATTCCACCAATTTCGCCAGTTACTATTAAGTAAACCGTCAAAATTTACCTCTGGATCCCCATAAACAGCGATAGTCCATAATAAAAATCCAAGACCTGGACTACTATATTTTGGATTTTCCACAATGAGCATTGGAAGCAGATTTGAAGTGAGAAGAGCATCTAATGTTAAGTTTTCTAATTCTGGATTAGTAGACGAATTGATAATTTGATTTTGATAATAGAGGCTAATAATTCCATAGTCATAGGGAGTAAGATATTGTTCAGAATCGAGATTTTGAATCAAATTTTCGTCGATTTGTGAAGTTGGGATCGGTGAATATGGTTCTAACACACTAGCTTTGTCCTCTATTAAATGAATCAAGATATTATCGATTCCAATTACAACATCTGCAATAGGATTACTTTTTTCTGCTTCTAATCTTACTATAAGTTCATTAGCATCATTAAAACGGATTATTTGTATATTACTTTCAGGAATCCCCGAAATATCAGAAAAATTTCCTTCAATATTAAAATAAGGGTCATTCAGCAAACTAACATATGTATAAATTACTAATTGAGTCTCTTCAGGTGAACTGATGTGAGAGGAGGTGGTCGTAAGGGGAATTCTATTAAGACCGTAAATTAATATTAGAGAGGTTAGAATGATAAACAAATTCAAGTTTCTTTTCATAAAATCGCCTAAATACTTATTCTGAGGCTTTAAAAGTACCAAATACGTTGGCGCTTAAATATATAGGTCTCTGTTATAGCTTAGCTATATTTTGACAATTCATTATTTATTCAAGTAAAAGAGGTGGAGAAAATAATTTCATTTTATTTTAAGTTGGGAAAAACTTTGCTTTGCTAGTTCCGCAAATTTAGAACTAGAAATACTAAGCTCAGTGTGTGTACGCATGCTAGTGAATAGACGGATAGATTGAAGGGCATACCAAAGTGCAGACATTAGGTTTATCAAATTTTTATACACAGCCAACCGTTGGGGATCAATTTCCAAAGAATTTTGTTGCATATAAGTGTTGATCAGACGTTTTTCTAATTCTAAGGGAATTTTGTTCTGAGTAATTAGATAGGCAAGATCTATGAGAGGATCCCCAGAAGTAGTGTATTCCCAATCAATTAGAATGCACTTCTGAGCAGAATAGATAATATTTGAAAATACTAAATCTCCATGGATTCGATTTGAGTGACTGGTTACCTCTGAGGCTCTTAATACTTCTCTTTTCAGATTATAAAATGAAAGGATTGATTCAGTATCTGGAAAGTCAATTTTTTGGTCTTTTATTCGTTGTTGATATTCTCGTAGATATCTCTCAATTACATCAAAGTAATCGTAATCAGTTTCACTTGAATATCTTTGTTTATGAAGAGATGAGAGGGTTGTTACCAGATTGTCGACATTTTGTTCCAGAACAGCAGGATTCATGATCCTTCCCTCCAACCAACTTCTTGCGATGAAAAATTTTCCCTCTTCTTCTGATGAGATAAGGAAATTCGGGAGGAAATTGAATTTAGTAAGCGTTGTAAGGGCGGTTTTTTCACGAAAGTACCTTAGTCTGACAGGGTCATTCTTCTCATCACGTGGGAGGTATTCTTTCAATAAATAGGATCCGTTAATTAAAACATTTCGATTATTTAACCCTCCCTTAATAATTTGAATTGATTTTATTTTTTCAGGGAGAATATCCTTAGGAAATCCATGTATAGGAGTTAAATCAAGCGTCATGAATAATGTATCCTTAGCTTGCGAACTTACAATAAGATTGACAAGGTGGTAATAATTGAAGGAAAATCAGGTAAATCTTTAATATCTCATGAGTCAAGTTTCGAATAATTAAAGCTGCTGTGAGATCAGATGAATTTTGTGTGTGAAATAGTTCCCTCAAGTTTTCTAACTCCTTTGAGACGACTAATTGCCCAAAAATTATCAAACGAAGGATGGAAACAAGTAGACATTGGTTCGCTTCTAGGAGTTTCCCAACCAGTTATATCATCATATCTAAGCTCTTCCTCAAGTAATCCAACCTCAATTAATAGTAATCCTACATTCAAAGGACTTGTGGATAAAATAATAACGAAGATAACAGAGGATAAGATTACTAACATCATATTAATGGAAGAAATCTGTAATGTCTGTCAGACTTTTAGAACCGCGGGACCATTATGCGAAGTTCATCGGAGAACGGCCGAGATAGATTTTTTACCCAACTGTTCAATCTGTTTTCCTTCTGAAACCTCACGAAAAATCTTTGATGATAAATTAAGTGTCACAAGAGAATTGTACGAAGCCGCCGTAAGATTAATTGCCTCTGGGGAACGATTTGGACAGTTAATACCTGAGGTAGGTTGTCAATTTGTTTGTTCAACCGAAGAGTCTGAAGACTTCAGTGATATTGTAGGTTTCCCTGGAAGAATAATCAAGGTAAAAGACAAAGGACAAATCATCTCATATCCAGAATTTGGGCAGGGTGCAATTTTAGCTCAGATTCTAGGTTATTTTAAGAAACAATCTTCTGAGTTCAATTCATTGATTTCCATACGACGAACTGAAGATATTCTCAAGGCTATATCTCCTAAAAAGGAAGTTTTATTGACATTCGAGGCAGATAAAGATTGGATCCAAACTTTACAGGCCTACTCTTCTCAACAAATACAAGAAATCGAGATAATTGCTGATGCGGGTGGATTGGGACTGGAACCACTGATTTACTTATTTGGAAATACCCCAAACGATATTGTCGATTTTCTACTAGCAAAATTTTAGAATCCGACAAATCAAATAAGGGACGTGACCGATCGGTGTGCATAATGAAGAGCTACAGCCCTCTAAGATTTTTGTCGGAAATAGACGGACATATTCACTAGATGAATATTTAAAGTTCACGCCATAATAACTCGGAGGGATTCACTAGATACCCTCATATATTATTCTGATAGTTTATCTAGCTATTAATGATTTTACGACGTTGCAACTAGGGGTGTAATTTCTCTTATATTATAAATAGTTGGCAGAGATGCCAGACATCAAGTAAGAGGAATTACGAAATCGTAGAGAAAATCACTAATGAAAACTCCGTAGCTGAAAACCTCAACTGCATAAGAGTGAAATCACAACAACCAGTTAAAGTAGGTAAAATTTGTATAAAAACTAGTTCTATTTGTTCTAATTTTAATATAGGGTGAGATTATGTTAGAAAAAATGAAATATTTATCAAAGCAAGGCTTACTAGCCGTTTTATTAGTAACACTAGTAGTCGCTAATTTTCCTTTGCCAATCCAACAGGTAGCGGCAGAGGACACAACCCCTCCAGTGGTGACAATTAACACACCAGGAAATAACTCTATTTTTGAGCTAGGGGTAGATATTACGTATACTTATTCCGTAGTAGAAATTTATCCAACAACGGAAGAGGTGCTGTTAAATAACAACCCCATTCTTGATACAGGAACAATAAGCGCACTGGGAACAGGGTCATATAACCTGACAATTGTTTCCACTGATAATTCAAGCAATGTAGGATGGGATCAAATACTATTTTACGTATCAGATACAGTAGCTCCAGCGGTTACTATTACTTCTCCCGTTAATGCCTCGATATTCGAGTTAGGTGAAGATGTTGCATATGTGTACGCGGTAGATGACCTAAGTAGTACATCAGAGGTAGTTCGACGGAATGGAATCATTGTTTCAGATACAGGTCTATTCACAGGCCTACCAGTCGGAACCTATACTCTTAATATAGAGTCTACTGATACATATACTAATGTTGGCTCAGATGAGATAACCTTCTTTGTCAAAGATAGGACTTCACCTGTTATAACGATAACATCACCTGTTAATGCATCCTTATACGAATTTGGTGGCGATGTCGCCTATACATATAGTGTGACAGATCTGAGTGGGGTGGCAGCCACCATACTATTAGATGGAGGAGTGGTGTCGGATACAGGAGTATTATCAAATCCAGAAATAGGAACTCATAATTTAACCATAGAAGTGTTAGATGATTA
>JAEOTQ010000129.1 GCA_016839785.1 Candidatus Hodarchaeota archaeon
TGGGTACAATACGGGGTGGAAACAACAGTGCAACCTCGGAAAACGTACCAATCAATCGTTTGTCCAGCTGCCCTTTCTCCAATTCGTGCAAATGCTTGAATATAAGGCTAAACTAGTTGGGATGGCCGTAATCCGAGTCAATGAGGCATATACCTCCCAACAATGCAGTAAGTGTGGGCATCTAGCGAAGAAAAATCGGCGCTCGCGCGGCTCTTTTTGCTGTCAGGAGTGTGGAATCCACCTAAATGCCGACTACAATGCTGCCTGTAATATTCTTCAGCGGTTTCGCTCTGACCCCCAAGTAGTCCCAATGGAAAGCAGTCATTCTCTGGTTGCTAACCTGCTGGATAGCGGATGTGTGACTCATCCTGTCCAGAATTAGTTTTCAACTAGTTGTCTGACAAAATTAGTCATGCTCCATTCGTTCCATTCTTAGTTCTCTTTCAATAGCAGCTGCGATTTGATGAACAGGAAGTTTTCGAGTATAGGCAGGTTTTAGAACACGAAAAAGGAAATCGCGGCGTTTCTGGTTATTGGTAATAGGAAAAATACCATTAACGACTACTACTGCCAGTTTACCCCGATTTAAATTATTAACATGCCTCATAGACCAAAGACGCTCTAAAAATGCCTTTGTATACGCATCGATCATACCATAGGGACAATAGGTTCCAATAACTAGTGCTTGAGCCTCTTTAAGCTTTTGGGCTAATGCAGGAAAATCATCGTCAACTTGACAGACGTTATGGGGGACACATTGCTTACACGCTTGACAAGACTTGACTTGGATGTCACTGAGTTTAACAAACTCAGAATCAAGGCCACTAGCTTCAAGAACACCCTTGAAAGCACGATCTGTATTGCTATTTGGAACAGGACTCCCAGAAACTCCCAAAATAATGGGTGACATCAGTATTTGTGTAAGAAAATATAACTTCATAAAATTCTGGAACATCTTATAAAGAATCTTTTTACTACTTGCACTTATCGGGCTGGTTGAGAAACAGGAAGCCGAGGAGGACAGGTTTATATAGGCCTTTGACCCAGTACTACATGGAGGTAACGAAAGCAAACAGCAGAAGTAGGAAAATCAAAATTAAAGAACAAAAATTTGACCAGGGTTTCCCTGAATCCGAAATAAAAGCTAAGAAACACAAAAAACAATATTCTGACATGTCTATCAACAGAAAAAGACAGTTTTCTGGAAATATATTCCTATACTCGTATCCCCTAAGACAAAGGTATCGATCAAATTCATATTATAGAGTTATTCAATTATAAATCCAATAATTTCTAATCTCAAAAAATCCAAACTAGGGTATAGAGTACCCTCCTTATCCCGTACTATTCATTTTCTCCTGATTAATGCTCGATTAACTTGAGGAATGAACCTATCCGAAGTATTTTCTAGAATAGAGCGCTAATTTCGTTAAAGATTTATAACCCAAGTTCTATGGAAAATAAGACACAACAGTAAGGGAGATTAATGAAAATGGAAAATAAAAAAATTTTGGGTGCCACTTGTAGCCTTTCCACTCTAGTATTGATACTAACCTTCTCCAGTAGTCAAGCCTTTGTGCAGACTACCACTATGATAGAAAATCCCGGTTCTTTTACAGCATCAGTTGATCCTGCTGCTTTTAGTACTGGGTTGGCGCTGTATGATTCAATTTGCTTAGAATTTACCATTCAGGACTCTTTTCCAACGTACCAAACAGGGGATAGAATGAACTATACCCTGATTGATGAGCAACTAGATGAATACGTTTTTGCAGAGATCATATATTCACCAAACGGAACGATTCATCAAGAGGAAAACTACACAGTTACCCGATCTGAACTCAAACTGCCATTATTTATGACGACCACCAACATAACCTTAATTCAAGAGCTATTCAGTACGAATCCAGATTGGAACTATACATATGACGCAAAAATTCTAATATTCCAGCAAACAGCTTATGATTATCCTGAATTTGGAGATGTTTTGTATTCTGAATATATCTACGATGGGATCCTAGGGTGGTTGATAAGTTTATATCAAAAAAGTACAGCTGCTAATCAAACAGTTATGTCGGAAGTAAGACTTAATGCAGTAGGCGTTGCGTTACCAACTACAACAGTAGAAACAACAGAACTATCCTCAGAAAGTACTTCGATTCCATCATCTACTACTCAAAGTTCAACGACTACAAAAACTTCGATGCATTCTACAACTTCCACTACAATTCCAAAAATTTCAAGTTTTTCCGGATTATTAGAATCTCTTGGAGTCTTAGGAATCTTCCTTGTCATCTATCGTCGGAAAAGATGAGCACAACCTCTCCTTTTCCTATTATTCTTACTCAGCTTTATTCTGATCTCCTACCCAAATGAACCTAATCGGTTGAGAGAGTACAACACGTAGATCAGAAAAATTAATTGAATACCCAAAAATATCCACGCTACGAGGACTAAAAGGACCTAAAATATCCCAAAACACGAAGTAAAATACGTTTTCGTCATTTTCG
Source organism: Candidatus Hodarchaeota archaeon (assembly GCA_016839785.1). Classification (GTDB taxonomy): domain Archaea; phylum Asgardarchaeota; class Heimdallarchaeia; order Hodarchaeales; family Hodarchaeaceae; genus Hodarchaeum. The sequence goes on from JAEOTQ010000129.1 coordinate 2,511, forward strand.
ATAAACTCTGGAGGGAATAATGTAGTTAATTCCATTCCATCGGAGGTGGAGGGGAGCAATTTCAATGGGCCCGTATTCTTGATGAATAAAAATTTGAAAACCGACTGACCGTCCCACTTTTTACAAAATATCCGTGATACACGGTTTCAATCTTTTTAACTCTTCCGTAAAGACTTGTAATGAAATTTCTTAGCAGTTTAATATTTTTGATTCGTAATTTCACATTAAAGACAAGGAGAAAATACAATTCGAGAAGTAGGACACCGATTGTAAATGTGAAAGTGTTTCTTGCCACACTAGAACATTTTTATGGCTAGTAAGTTCAAAAAAATTCATGCTTGTAGATGAAAACAAGTTCCTCATCTTGATTGGGATCCTATTTTGTAGTGGAGCGTTAACGGTCTATTTCACACTATACGTCTTCTATTACTACTTGGGAAATTTTTGTGTTACTCCAGGTAACTTTGGAGAGCTTATATGGTGTTCTGCTCCCGCAGGAACATTTTTTCCACTTCCCAAAGAATCTGGTGGCCTGACAGCAATTACTCATCGCCATTCTCTGATCGATTATCTGCTTTATGTCACCCTTGTTTCTACAAACCTGATTTATTTTCTTCCGCTCATTCTTAGTGGCCTAACCCTCTTTACCGCTTGGACACTCTTCCGTCTGTATCGAACGGCACAGAAAAAAATATACTATGGATCAATCGACGATAATTAACTTCTCTTAGTCAAAAGAACAGGAGAAAATCGTGAAATTCATTCTTGCAGAAAACCCTAACTTTTGGTACAGATGAATCGCTGGAGTATTATCTTGAACTACAAACAGTGTAATGATGGTTTTCTTCCTCAAAATCTCATTTCCGATGGTAGAAACCAATTTTTTGCCAATTGATTGACCACGATATTCAGAAAGAACTAAAACATTCCCTAAATGAGCTAAATTGGGTGTTTCAAAATGAGTTCCTCCACAAGCTATAAGCGTATCCTTAACCTCCTGAAAAAAATAAAATTGGCTCTCTAGTTGAATAGGATTCCACGGAAAGGTTTGATTCTCTTGGTAGAATTGATCAATACGATTTAAGTCCATAGGTGAAGCATGTGTGAGAGAAGAATCTGATTTCAAAAAGTTGGCGCTTTTACAGTCTGTAATCATGCAAATTTCAGAACTAGATTCTTCAATTCGGAAATAGTTCTTCATTTTATCCTCCTGTAGAGAGGAAGAGACCAAAATAAAATTTTTAGGGAGTATCAGGGATAGATTAGCTAGAGTAAATGTGGTTATTACCTTTGATGACTTTAAAAGAACAACAGAGGGAAATGTGAATCCTTTAAACACAGTAAAAAAGGAAAGCAGCTTTTCTCCTTCAAAAACGCCGTATATATCAGTAAGATCCATACAAGGAGGGAATAAATCACCTAGTAACACGATATTCTCAAGCATATCCTCATTTGCTAGTTTAACACACTTAGTGACTAATTGCTGATTACTACTAGGAATTAAACGAATTTCCATAATTAAATCCTATCCATAACTCCTTACCAAGAGTTGTTTGACTAATGATGCAAAAATTGAAAGTTCCAAAAGATTGTCATTTCAAGTATTTAAGCCATATCGCATATTAAGATTAGGGAGTATATGAAACTCAAAAGAGAAAAAGAATTATGATCAAGAACGTAGATTTCAAGGAAAAATTCCAGGAACGGAGTGGTTCCATAGAATTACTATCCTGATTCACTTCAAGGGCTTTTTATGAGCAAATTTGAGAACTTAAAGAGGAGTTTAAAGACCATTTGCCAACAATTTCCGAAATTTACAGAGAATTTTGACTTGGCAGATAGAGAACTCATTTATGAGTTTTTGGGAATTGTTGATCATTTTGAAGATGCGGATAATAAACGGGGATCTTTATCCAAAAGATTTAGTGATTATTCATCTAATGTTTCAGAAACCCAGCTCTACTTGGAAACTCCCTTTCTTTGGTTGACTGTGTGTATAGCTGAAAATGGCGTCTATCTCCTGAGTATTTCACGCTTTTATGCTACAGATTTCTATAAATTTCTTTTACATCAATTAAGGAGTCTTTTTCCACTGATTAAGAATGGACTGCAACTTTCAGCACTCGAGTACGAAGAATTACAGATTAAATGCGATGAGCCTAATTTTATATTATCTTCTGATGAAATGGAATTATTAAGAACCACTTATACATCCTTGAGTGAAGCTGGATTTGACTCTCTTAGCTCCAAACATTTAAAACGTACTATCCTCAGAAATATGCATATCCCACGTAAATACAAAACAAATTCCGAAATTAAACGTTTCTTTACCCTAGTAGGGGGAAAATGGTGGTTTTTATTTCGTCCTTCAGCTTTTGGACTTTCGAGAATCTTTATTCATATTCACCTGGCAAAAGATATTATCCTGAAGGAATTTATTGATTTTACTGATGTAGAAAACACCGTTCTTGGATTAAGTAATGTTCACAAGGTAAGAAACTCAAAATCTGAATATATAGGGACCTTACTCATTCCTACTCGTGATATAAACCTCCTCTACAAATACTTCAAGCAGTGGGAGGATAATAACAATTTAAAACTTCAAGAATTTGAAATAATAGAGCAA
>JAEOTQ010000130.1 GCA_016839785.1 Candidatus Hodarchaeota archaeon
ATTTTCAATCAATCTGCATCCAGGGTCACTTAACATACAGAATTAAGGACCCTTTAAGGATGGCATCATTATTAAACTTTGAAATATATCCGAAAGATGGTGAATACATATCAGAAGATCCTGAAAAACTTGAATTACGGACAAAAAATGTTATTCAGATGATCACTAGAAAAGAAATAAAGGTGCTAGATTTAGAAGAAGTGCTTGCCCTTAATACAGTTTTAGCTGATAAAGTGTTTGAAAATACTCCTAAGTCCAATCTTTTACAAGAGATGGGTATTGAGATTTTATCTATAACATTTAATTCGGTAACTCCTACTCCAGAGATATCAAAAGCTCTAGAAGCAGATTATCGTGAGAGTTTACACAGGAAGTCAGATGAAGCCATCTATGCTAGAAGAGCAGCTGCAGTTGAACAGGAGCGAAAAATACGAGAGAATGAACTTAATACACAAATTACTTTAGAAGAAAAGAAAAAGACGTTGATTGAGTTACATGGTAACAATTCAATAGAAGAGGCGGAATTTCAAGCTAAAGCAAAATCATTAGAGCTTGGTGTTTATGCGGATTTGGATCCCCGACTCGTTCTTGCATTAGCTTTGAAAGAATTATCAGGAAACGCTCAAAAAATCGGATCACTCACAATAACATCTGAAATATTATCCTCCTTACTCAAGAATTAAGTCGTGAGACAATGGAAGAAATTGGTAAAATAATTGTTGTCACACAAAAAACATGGTTAGACCAGTTAATTGAACGTTTTAATACAAAAGAACAAGCTAAATTCTACTTGGAACATCAAGGAATAAATTTCTCAGACTATCAAGATAGCCATGATGTTTACCATTCTTCCTTAAGAGAAGTAAGACATTCAATTCCCAAAACTCAGAAATATCAGGTGATAGATAAATCCTTTCTTCCAAATTTTCTTTTTAACAAAGACGACCTGGTTGTAGTTTTAGGACGAGATGGGTTGGTAGTCAATACGGCGAAATACTTGGACAGGCAACCAATACTGGCATTAAATCCCGATAAAACTCGTATCGAAGGAATTTTACTCCCCTTCGAAGCGTCTGAATTCAGACAACAACTTAACCTATTACAAAGTGGTGACGCTTCATTCTACCAAATCTCTTTAGCTGAGGCGAGCTTGAATACTAAACAGTCAATCATTGGAGTTAATGATATTTTTATTGGACATAAATCACATCAATCAGCTAGATATGTGATAAGATTTCGAGATTTTGAAGAACAACATAGTTCAAGCGGAATCATTGTTTCAACTGGTCTTGGATCTACTGGATGGTATAAATCGATAATAACAGGAGCGTTAGGGATTGCTAATAGCTTTCGTTCTTTAGATTTGGAACCCCTGTTAGAACATGAATTTACTTCACCTTGGGATTCTAGTTATCTACATTTTTGTGTACGTGAACCATGGTCAAGCAAGATTTCAGGAAGTAACGTTATTTATGGAAGAATTAACTCAAATGAAACTCTTGAGGTCGAATCTCAAATGCCTGAACGTGGAGTAATTTTTAGTGATGGAATTGAAAAAGATTTTGTGGAATTTCGATCAGGAACAGTAGCTAGGATCTTTTTATCTGAAAGAAAAACCACAATCGTTGTTAGTTCCTGATATAGCACCTGTCAAGGATTATCTAATATAATCCCCTCCAAAAAGATCTTAGTCTCCCTTTTCTGGCTATATTTTACGAGTACCATTAACCATTGCACGGTAACCTTATAAAGAATTGTGACTATTCTTTTTTGTATGCAAGTAGCTGTCGAGGTGGAGGAGGATTGGATTAAGTTTGTGCCTGGGGGTCGTCGGTGGCTGAAGTGTCGGTCGTTTTTTGCGCTTTATAGTAGGTTTTGGAGTTTTCTCTCCTCCTTCTTTGTTCTTGGTTTAGTTGTTTTTGTTTTAGTCCTGTTGGATTTGATTCTTTTCATCTGGTTGTTTCTGTTGGTGTATACTACGTTCATTTCATATCGTTTGAATTATATTACTGACACCCTTGGACATCTTGTGAGTGGTTCTTATGGTTTTCTTGTCATTTTGCTTTTTAGCGTTGATTTTTTTTTCTTTCTTACTCTCACTCTTGTTCTGCTCTCTGGTCTTCTTTTATTTCCTTTTTTTTCTCGTCAGCTCCCTCCCCAGATCTGGGTTCACCCTGCTTTGCGACAGATTCAGGTTGGTTCTCCTTCCAATCCCCTTACTTATCAGGTTGGCGATAACGACAAAATCATTCTTCATCGATCAATTGATCTGATCATCAAACCTGCAGGTGAACATAGTACCACAATCTCTTATCCCTCTGAATGGAAGCTCGAGCTTCAGCTTTCTGGGGAATTGATCTCCCTATATACTAGATCCCATTCAACTAAGCTAATCTCCACTTTTCTCCGTCATGATGCCCAAATTATGCACTGGATGACATTTGTTGCATTTTGTTTAGCTAAGTTTCTTGATATCTCAGTTTCAGATCAGACTGGAGATAGTTCCATAATTTTCCAATCGAATGAGATTTTCTTACCTGAATTGTTTCATCTTTCCTCTCAATATTCCTTTTCTGTTGGTCTTTTCCCTCGATTCCAACCTAAAAAACCTCAACGAAAGGCCTTCGACCTTCAAGCGGGAAAAAATGAAGTGGTTATTAATATCATTTCTGATAATGAGGTCACTCTCACCTATCCTGTCATCAAACCTCGACATATTCTCGTCTCCATTGGGTTTTGGGCTTTTTGGACGCTTCCCATTTTCGGTATTGGTTTTATTGGGATTTTATTTGCTGGATTGGGTATATCTGTACTATTATTTTTCACTGCTATTCTTTATCAGGCTTATAGGTCTTTCTTTGGGAGTTTAGTTGGAAATCCTCTACTTACCGTAGATTTGCTTCGTAATGCTTTCTTTCTTTCTTTCTCTTTCTTTCTTTTCTTGATTGAATTCATTGTGGTTTGGTTAATTGTATATTTGAATGGTTTGAAAACAACCGTGACATTTCACGTCACTCCTGATTCACTCCAAATCTCCCAGCGAGGGCGGTTTCAACGTGTGTGGAATCAAAGCATTGCGAATTTTGCCAAACAGGATATCCTCGGAATTAATACAGTCTCTTTTTCACAAATAAAATCTTCTCTCCCTTTTTGGAAAAGATCAATATCAGATAATGTACTGGGAGTAGAAATTATCGGGAGTACGCGCCGTTTGCTCATTATTCCAACAGGTCAACCCATTTTTTCGCAAAATTTCGACTCATCTTTTTTTCGTAAAGATAAAGCCGAGTATTTCCGAAACGTGTTAACTGATTTATTGAGTTAACATGGTTTTTACAGCAAGGAATCACGAGAATCCGTGAATAAACCCATTGGTGTGTTACCACTATCCTTAAGTGAATATGCCTTTCCTACGCTTTTCTTCATCGATAATTAACTACTTAATTGTTGTTAAATCCTGATAGAACACCTGCTAAGGATTATTTAGTATAATCCTCTTGTTAAAAGAGCAAAAATATCCATAAATATGAGATAAGCTGGGAGTTTGAGATCAGAAGGTATAATGGAGTATACCCATTCTGTTAACAAAAATTCAAAAAACCGCGTTCTAATACAATATTCGCGGTTAATTGAAAATAATTTTTTACCTATCCAAAGGAGATGTGTTGTAGGGTAGAAAACTCTTATTTACCTGCTAATTATAAATATTATAATTGAATTTCAGTAATCGGTGTCAAACCATGTCACTACAAATAGAAAATTTATCAAAAGACTATAAAATGGGAGAATTAACAGTATCAGCTCTCAATGAAGTCACCATTTCTATCGAAAAAGGACAATTTATAGCTGTATTAGGACCATCAGGTTCGGGGAAGACTACATTACTGAACCTCATCGGGGCTATTGATCGTTCAACAGATGGAATGATTCACTTCAATGGTTTGGAATTATCTTCTCTCTCTGAGAAGAAGTTGACTCAATACCGCAGAAACCACGTGGGTTTTATCTTTCAATTCTACAATCTTGTATCATCTCTTACGGCAGCGGAGAATGTTGAGTTAGCAGCCAAGCTTACCAATTCCTCAGATGAAGCACGAAAAAAAGCGAAAGAATTACTAGAGGAAGTCGGATTAGGAGATAAATTGCACAAATTCCCAGCACAACTTAGTGGTGGAGAACAGCAAAGAGTAGCCATAGCTAGGGCGTTAGCAAAAAATCCCAAGATCTTATTAGCTGACGAACCGACGGGGAACATTGATAGCGAAACAACAGGAAAAATATTGAAATTACTCAAGAAGATCAATGAGAATCACAATGTTACAATGATACTCATCACACACAATGTTGGGATCTCGTATCTGGCAGATAAAGTCATTTATTTACGTGATGGGAAAATCTTTGGAACCTCGCATTATGATCCCGCTAAAGAAGAAGAATTCTGGGAAACGCTGACAGCTGCTCCTGCTATTGAGAAAGTATAACTTCAGGAGGTATTCAGATGAAGTTATTTTTTCTAAAAGCTTGGAGAGATTTGAAACGGAAGAAAATTCGATCTATTCCAATATTCATTGTGATTATAATTGGTGGAATAGCCTCAATCATGTATAGTAATGTCTATCTCACATGGTTTGAAGCTACC
>JAEOTQ010000131.1 GCA_016839785.1 Candidatus Hodarchaeota archaeon
GTAATTCTTTCACTTGGTTAATAGCATAATCAAGTGGAATATGACCTTCAAATAAGTCTGAACTTTCTAATGTAATAAATTATATTTTATGACGTCATTTTGACTTAATTTTTTTCCTTAACCAACGTTAAACAACAAATTCAAGTCTATATAATATAAAATTTCTCGAAAGCCAGCTTTAAAAATACAAATCATAGTTTGACGACTTTAATGTTATTATTATGAGATTAAAAAAGTCTTAAACTAATGGATAATCTATATTATTTGCGATTAGAGGGCTTTAAGTGAAAAGTGAAGAGAATTATGTCCTTGTTGTTGGATCTAGCAATATCGATCTAAATATGTACTCGAAAAGATTCCCCTCACCTGGAGAAACTATTACCGGAGGTGTATTCTCTCAATCTTTTGGAGGAAAGGGTGCGAATCAAGCAGTTGCTTCCGCCAGATCTGGGAGTAAAACTGCTTTTATTGGAAAGGTGGGGAATGATACGTTCGGATCCCAAATGCTCGAGAATTTAGCGAATGAGGGGATAGATACTACTGGTATAGTGAGAGATACGGATATCGCGAGTGGTGTCGCGATGATATTAATAGATTCCAATGGTCAAAATATGATTAGTGTGGCCCCTGGAGCCAATAAAAAAATAGTTCTAACTGATTTAGAAGACGCTAGGAACCTTATAGAGAATGCTTCAGTTGTAATAATCCAAATGGAAATAGATTTAGAAATTATTCAGGAAATTATCAACAGAACCTCGGATAATGAAGTAATTTCAATCCTAAATCCTGCACCTTTTAAAGCGATCCCAGTAGAGATATTAAAGAAGTTGTCAATCTTAACCCCTAATGAAAATGAGCTCATTAAGCTTCATACCTCTCTTGGGTTTAAAAACCAGGATGGATTATCATCTGAAAATCTTTCAAAAGTTGTTCATGATCTCCATAGCATCGGAATAAATACTCTCGTTGTTACATTAGGGAGTCAGGGCTGTCTTGTTTCTGAGGGGAATAATGGGAATCAAATTCATATTCCAGCTATTGAGGTTGATGCTGTAGATGCCGTTGGAGCAGGTGATTGTTTTAATGGAGTACTAGCTAGTCGGTTATCGAAGAGTGACACTCTACTTACGGCTGCTAAATATGCTAATGTAGCTGCTTCTATTGCGGTTACAAGAACAGGAGCTCAAACTTCTATGCCCTTCTGGAGTGAAATTAGACAAAAATTTGATAAAATATATGGATAATTACTTGAAAGATTGTGGTAATCGGACAAGAGAAGATTTACAGATTCAAATTTTAATCTATAAGTGTTGTGAAATTCATATCTCAATATTCTGACAAAATGTTTGATAAATGGATTAATGGATGATTTCCTAATTGATCTATTTCCCCCAGACTGCAACTAAAGATCTTGCTTCTCGAGCATACTCCATGATCTCCTCTTCGTTATGATACAACTTTTTATTTAACATCCGCTCAAATATTGTTTCTAATTGCGTTAATTCGATTCTCTCTCTAATGGAAGGTTTTTGATCAATAATTCTCTTCCAATCTTCTAACTGATTTACTAGCAAATCTTGTTCAATAGTAATTGTTTTCAAGAGTTTTACAAAGTTTTTCTCTTTTGCTATCTTTTCTGCTTCGTTTAACAATTCTTGGGCTGATTCTATATTTAATTCCATCAAAGCAAGTTTATACTGCAATAGGTAAGTTTCTGTAAGTAACCAATAAGAATTATTTTCTTTGCTAATGGATTGTAGTTTCTCAGAAAGTTTTTTCACTTCTTCCAGGACAGATTCATTGTGAGTTGTTTTTAATTCAAACAGTAATAACTCACTCTGGTTTAACATGGCGGAAATCGTTAATTCATACCACACTATTTCTTCCTCTGCTATTTCTTGAAAAATAGCCAATGCCTTCATTTTATCAGATAATCTTTTACTATTTTTTAGAACTTTGGCTTTGGTTAGACGATACTTCTGTGTGATCATTGGAATGTCTTCTCGTCTTTTGTATATTTCCTGAAACTCATCTAAATGATCTAAAATTGTTTCAGGGAGAAATATACCAACAAAATTGCTTATTAAAACATAAAGGATTTCAGCTATTCCCCAATCATGTCCTAAATTCCTATAAATATTTAAGGCTCTTTGAAAACAATCGGAAGCCATTGAAAAGTCTTCTCTTTCAACGTAAACTTCTCCTATATTACCAAGGTTAATAGCAATTGCTCCTTTATTACCACGAGCTTCATTTATGGCTAGACTTTTTTGGTAATACTCTAATCCCTGATTTATTTCCCCTTTATAGACCAATACAATTCCTATGTTATTTAATGTATCCTCTTTCAAGGTGAAAGGTAAAGAATCTTTTAAAGCAAGACATTTCTGAAAATATTTGATAGAATTATCTAACTCCCCCAGACTAAGATAAACTCCCCCAATTGAGTAGTAAGATAAAGCACGAAGTAACATATGATTGAGATCTTCTCCAATACTCATAATTTCAGAGAAAAATTCAAGAGCACGATTCATTTCTCCCTTAGCAACATATACTGAACCGAGTAGGTGGAATGTGAACCCTGAATCAAGTTTCATTCCTAATTCTTTATACAAGTCCAAACTCTTTTCGCCATATTCAAGTGCTTTATCCAGTTTATCTAGGGTTTTGTTGATTCGACCTCGAAGATGAAATAAAGCTGCAATTCTTCTTTTTGTCTCACCAGATTGCGTTTTCGGGATATTTGAAATAATTCCTTCAGCTACTTTAATCCACTCATTACACTCCTCCTTTTTATGAGATCCTAGCAACGAGAAACACTTTCTAATAATGGAATCAATCATTAGCAATGGTTTATCGAGTTTTTTGCTTTCTTGATATGAATGATGAGCCAAGTCAATAGCTTGATCATACTCTCCCATTAGTTCAAAAATTTCACTTTTCAGAAGGGATACTAGAATGATTTCTGTATCAGTTAAGCCTGGTTTATTCTCTGTTCCTTTGACTTCTTGAAGTGCTTTGTGGTAACGACCCTCATACATAAACAATTTTATTTGTTTAACTTCTTCTTTTATACTCATAAAAGTGTTATCTCCTGTATTAACGAAAAATGGATAGACAAATACCCACGAACCTAAATTTCAAGTCTTTTCTTAAATTATTTCTTGCGGATAATTTACTTTTTTTTGAATTGCATTACCGTTATCTCGGAGATAATTTATGGATGGGACTGATCGGTTCATTGCATTTAGATTCTGAATATGGGAATTGTGTTCAAATTTTCCTAAACAAAGAAGTCTGTTTCATCTGATAAATATCTGCAAGAGGGACCCCGAGATGAAAAATTACATTTCCTTTCTCCGTATTGTCGGTTTGAGCTTCTTTGGTGAACTGTTTAATTCTGTCAATTATTTCGGAATATTTAAACCCGAAGTTGAGTAACTACTAAAAAGAAAACATGGAATTGAAAAATATGGTATTAGCAATTACTAAAGATCAAGTCGAACAAATGGCGATTCCTAAATCAATTGTATTACATTTATTCCCAGGTGTATTCATAGTTATATTTGACATTCTAGCTGCGCCTTTTGTGGAGGAATTAGGGTTCCCAACTCTGCTTACACTCATTCTTGCAGATTTACTGATCCTAATCCCTGTTGAACTCGCAATTCTTCTTTATATGAGTAAAAAAGAGAATGACTCATTCAATATTAAGCAACTTATTCCCTATTTTGAGCCTCTACCTCTAAAGAATTTCATTGGTTTCTTTTTATTGACCTTTGTCTGGGCTTTTCTAGTGAATATGCTTATATTTCCAGTAACAGCCTTTCTTTCGGAAAATATTTTTGCTTGGATGCCTGATGTGTTTTTTTCGAACGACCAAGCAACTCTTGAGGCCTTGGATTTTACTCAATATTCCCAAACAAATCTGCTCATTGTATTGATACTCGCAATTTTAGGAATTGGAATCGGAGTTCCCATTGTTGAGGAACTCTACTTTCGTGGGTACTTAATGTCTCGGATTTCCCGTTATTCGGCTTGGACTTCAGTTATCACGGTTGCATTGTGGGCACTTTACCATTTTTGGGCACCGTGGTCGTTCTTTGCATATCTGTTAGCTTTTATCCCAGTGGCATTTGTCGTCTTAAAAACTAAAAATCTGTACATTGCGATTCTTGGCCATATGATTGCTAATTTGTTCCTTGTAATCTCACTCGTCCCACTAATGTTAGTGTGAAAACTAGTAGTCCACTGTGCAAGTTTCTACCAATTTTCTTTCTCTTTTTTTTCTTAATAATATTCCATTGAAAAAGAAAAATTCAAGAATTTTTGTTAATATCCTGAATAGACAGTGTGAAAAATGTCTCAATACTCAGACAAACTATTTGATAAATGGATTAATGGACGATTTGAATCTAAGATGGTAGTTTCGGTCACCCAGAAGGATCAGTTTAAGAATTTAGGTTTTTCAGTAATAAATGGACGGCAATATTCTACAAAGCTTGGACCCGCGATGAGTATCCAATTAGGACCAAATGACTTACAGGAACTTATTGAAGTACTTCAGGAAGTCCAAACACAGTATTTTCCTCCTCAACAGAAATCTGATTAGTCCTCCCTGAAGTGTTTGTACACGATGAAGATTAATGATTTCCTTTTAGAACGTTTTTTTGCCAAGTATGAGTTTGAGGTCCCATATTTGCTATGTGCTTCGGATTGTGAGTCCTTTTCTATCGATGAGATTTTGCAATTAGAAGAGGGAGCGGAAAAAAAGTTCAAGAAACTGATGTTAGGATATACTGACTCGCAAGGTAGCCCTGAATTAAGAGAGACGATTGCCACACTCTATAATAATGTCTCTAAGCAGGATATTTTGGCATTTGCAGGTGCAGAAGAGGGAATTTTTGCTTTTATGAATATCGTGCTAAATCCCGGGGACCATATCATTGTACAGTTTCCCGCTTACCAATCCTTATTCGAAATTGCGGAAGCTGTTGGATGTAAAGTAACAAAATGGACGATGGAGCCCGAAAATAATTGGAATTTAGATCTCAATGTTCTCCTTAATAATATTACTGCAAAGACAAAAGCTATTGTTATTAATTTTCCTCATAATCCTACTGGATCATTGATATCACAGAAGAAATATGAATCGATTATTGAAATTGCTCAAGATAATAAATTATATCTTCTGTCCGATGAAGTATACCGTATGTTAGAATATAATCCATCTAAACGTTTGGAACCTGCATGTGATCTATATGATAAAGCCATATCCTTGGGAGTTATGTCAAAATCGTTTGGATTAGCGGGACTTCGAATTGGTTGGACAGCAACTAAAGATCAGATTCTTCTTAACAAACTTGCTAGTTTTAAAGATTATACAACCATTTGTAACAGTATAGTAAGCGAATATTTAGCTACGTTGGCTCTTACTAAATATCAAGCATTAGTTGAAAGAAATCTATCAATTATCTTGTCAAATTTAGAATTATTGGATCAATTTTTCAATAAAACTCCATCCCTAGATTGGGTAAGACCCCAAGCTGGACCTATTGCGTTTCCCAAGTTAATAAAGGACTTTTCATCTGAAAAATTTTGTAGCGATTGTATTGAGAAAGCTGGTGTATTACTTTTACCTAGCAGTACCTTTTTGTATGGAGACAATCATTTTAGACTAGGATTTGGTCGAAAAAATATGCCTGAGGCACTTTCTCAGTTAACTGCTTATTTAGAAGATACTAACAGTCTATATTCTATTCAAGCTTAAAGAAAAGCTAAGAAAACAAGTGATTTAAGAAGATAACTAATATTCGTTCCCCTACCACGGTAGGTAGTTTTAAGGATATGGCAGTTACCATTACCCTCACTTTGGCTCAAGAGACTGATTTTTTTAATCAAAAAATTAAAAACAAAGTCTATGAAGAAATAATGACCACAGTTGATATTATAGATGCCACAGGAGGATCTCATAATAAGAAGTCCTATCATTCCCTATTATCGCGATATACTAAAAAATCCTCTGGACAGATTCTTTCAGGGGGACGTCATACGCCGTTCATATACTTTTTTCCAGTCTCCTCATTAACTTCTTTCTTGATAAAGCCATATCATTGTCCTCTCCCACAGATTGCTAATCATTATGTTTCCGTTGAGGAAGCAAATTCAATTTATCGAAATTACTCCTTTACTTTTGAGAAAAAGAAGTTAAAAATTCATTTTGCAGACATTTTTGGACTTGGGACATTTTCCATTGAGGAAAAAGTTATCCCATTCATCATCCAGCGTTATAGTACAGGTACTAAACTAACCGAGATTCAATCAGCTGAGGGACGACATTTCATCACTTTTCTTCCCAGAATTAACAAACACTTAGCTAAACAAGGGATAATAATTGATCCCTATAACCAAAACTGGTTTATTCATGGGTTTTCACTTGATCATCGATCTTTGGATTATGAACTACTGGAATATGTTGACTTGGCGTATATGCATTCCCTTGATACCAACCATAAGGTACAAGCGGTAATTGAATCATTGAAGCCACTCAATTTTAAAAATGGTTAGTATTTCCCAGAAATATTTTTCCCTAAATTTCAAGGGGCATTTATTTATAGAGAGTGAAACTCCTCTGTTTCTTACTTTCTCAGTATGAAACAGAAAGTAATAATGTGTGAGGTTGGCACTCGTATGTCATCTGATGGAAATGTCATAAATAATTTCATAAAAAGGGTAAATTTTGTATTACATTCCCAATTTATCTTACTCTACATAATAGGGTTTAAAAGATTGTTTTATCACCGTGCAGAGGAGGAATCTAAAGGAAAATTATCATTTTTAAAAATTATGATATTTCTATTATACTTAAGTGCCTTTGTCCTCACATTCCTTCAATTTGCAGAAGGAAATATTCCGATTACGGTACAAGAAGAGTGGAAGGCTAAAACAAATGTAGAGTTAATGGAGAATTTTCCATTATCTATCTATGGAGAATTTGCACTTATAATCGCTGTTATTATAGTATTGAGCATCTTCTATTTTCTTCTTACCCAAGATAAACCACTTTCACAGGCATCAAATTCAATTAAGACCTTTATATTTGAGAGTGAGAAGAGAAAAAGAGCATTTTTCATTACTATCGTATTTGTTATCATCTATATAATCTATCAAATCGGAGTTTATCTTCTCGTTCCTGAAACGTTCGAAGAAGCGATCATATCTATTTCATATAAAGCAGGAAAAGGCCTATTAATTTCTTGGGTAGTAATTCAACCATTTTTGGTTTTCACTGGCCTGCTTCTCACGTTCGATATAATCGCAAAAGACTTCCCCCGGCCATTTAAAGGATATAATCGATATAGTATTGCAACATTCTTCCTAACATTAGTGATAGTAGTGGGAATTACTGGAATAATCTCCAGTACCTTTGGAATTAATTTTCGTGAAAATGTTGGAGAAAGTCTCCCGTATGTCGCTCTCAGCGATTTTCCAGATGTATTCTATACCCCTTCCGGAATATCGTTTTTGTTAGTAGGTGTGGGGACTTTTTCTTTTATCATTGCGTCTCTAATTTTTGTAGAAATCTATCTTAAATACAAAAGGGGAATAAATGAGACACAGGAACGTAGAATGGCCCATTTTATGTTTATATTTCCTTTTTTAATTATATATGTGTTTTTGAACGCATTCCCTTTTGCTGTCTCATTTTCAATGGGCCTTCAGTCGTTAAATGATATTCTAGATATTTTGGGTTTGCTTTTCGTGATCTTCTTTGCGCTTTTTCGGGTGATGGCCATACGTGACACCTCAGAAGAAGTACAAATTAATCGAGAGAGTCTACGTAACCCTAAAAATTGGTTAAATTTAATTCCTGCGTATTGCAAAGTGTTAATTATATTTTATTTAGCATTTGTTTCATTTTATGCGGGTTTAGAAGCAAATACCATTTTTACTCTATCGGGCGCGACTACTCAATTTGAAGAAATTCAGATGCAAGCGGTTATTGGTATTTCATTCGTGATAATTTTAATTGTTTTTTGGCGTTATAAACCTGCTGACAATCTAGTTTCTTCAAATGAATGATAAAGAAGAGAGAATTATAGAGACAAATAAGTCGAATACGGTTGTGTATCAACCTGACCACGATTTTCCCAAGAAAAGAACTCATTGTTATTTCGATTGGTACGGTACTTAGATATCAGAATAGTGAAAAAGAAGGTGAGAGAATTTAATTTCTCAGTCATTATTGAGAATAGGGGCGTGCTGCAACGTCTCCACCATTTTTCTGAGCCATTTTTCTCCAACCTCGATTATTTGTCCATACCATGAACTTACGCATAATTCGGTTGTAAAATATTTTGAGAGAGAAAATTTCAAGAGCTTCGTCTCCAAATTCAGAATTTGTAACGAAAGATTCGACAGCTCGCTCTAAAGATTTCATTACTTTTTCACCAAATCCTCCAGTGTCATTCAATAGTTTTCCATCTTTTCCTTGTAATCCTTCCCCTGCTCCAAGAGCTAGACTTCCTACCCATTGTAATCCTACTGTAGTAGCAAATTTGTGATAAATTGGAATAGCAACCTCGGTTATATGGAAGGGCTCGGGCAATCCACAATTAATTATGGGGAAAAACCGTTTATTTACGTATTTACTACTATTTCTTGACACCGCCTCCATTGCTTTGACTACTATAGCTGGAGAAGTATCATCGTACAAGGGAGCTACTAGGACAATGATATCAAATTGCTCGAGAGTCACTAACATATCATTCATCTTTTCCTCTGTAGTCACGTGATTTCTAAGGAAAAATGGTTCTTGGCTTTCAATTCCGTTTTTCTCAAATAGCTCTTGTAGAAATAAACAAATAGCGTTCGAGGAACTTTTTCTTCCCCGGGGACTTCCCATTAATAAAATTGCATTTGTCATGTTATCTACTCCTATTTCCTAACGTTATTTCACTAATAGACTTGGTGATTCGTTCTCGGATTGCATCTTTATGCTCATCCGTCTGAAATACTTCTGCCTTATACATTGGTGGATAAAAATTCCGACTATGACGATCAAGTAATTTCTTGAACAAAACTTCTCCTTCTTTATCCAAATTATCAGTAACAGCAAAAGCTAATAGCGATGGATATCGTTCATATCTTTTAAGATGATGTGATTCCCCATCGACAATCATCACACCAGGTTGGAGTAATCCCAACATTCGTTCAATGATTGCTTTTAACTCTGAAGAGTAGCCACCGAAGGTAAGAGGAGTTAAAAAAACAAGAACTTCATTTAGAATGACTTTTTCAACTATATTATTGGCATCATCACCTTTTATTCCTGTGCAAATACCAGGTGTCGTGTCCTAGCATTTAAAGCAACCAGTAAAACTTTTAATATTGTATTTGTTTAGTATAAAAGTTTCTGTATTCCAATTTGCTTTTTCCAGTTCATTCTCAACGATTTTTTGAACCGTCGTTAATCCATTATGCCCTTTAAGATCCCCATTTAGTATTATAGCACCCATAGTATTCGTCACTTCTTGCATAATCTAAGTTATACGGTAAGAATTGCCATCAATATCATGAGGCCACCAGCTGTATTAAGTAAAATATGAACCAGCATACTAAATCGCATATCTTTTTTCCACCATACCAAATATCCCAAAGGTAATAGTGCAATGATTCGTATGGGGTTTTCCCATGGGGAGAAGAAGTGATACAGAGAAAAGAGAACCACATTAAGAGCAGGGGCCCACTTATTAGCGTAAGCGTCCATTCTTGGGAGTAAATAGCCACGGAAATACAATTCTTCAACAAATGGGCCTATTATCCCATTACCTATTATATAAAGAACCATTAGAAAAAGAACCCCTGAATACGCAGCAAATACTTGGAGGTCATCTAGATTCATCGCATTCTGCAAATTATATTCTTCAGGATACCACGAAAATAATGCCTTTACAATCTCTGGATTCACCACTGGAGCAATTAAGGTAAACATTACGATTGAAAAGATAAGTAATATTGGTACGAAAATTAAATAATCTTTCAGTGTACTTTTTTCGAGATTTCCAAGTACCCCTTTCAGAGTATAGCGTCCATTCAATTTTTTTCCTTCATAGAACAGGATTCCAAGTTGCACTGGAACCAAAGTAAAGAAAATTGCTAAATTGAGTCCAAGAATTACTTTTAGGTCTACATCGATTCCTAAGAATTCAGCAAAAACAGGAGCTGAGAACAGAAATAATCCTATGAATATAGGAATGCTAGGTAATAAATGAAGTAAGAGTGACTTACTCAACGAATGTTATTCAAATCTTTGTTCAGCCATATCTATAACCTTAAAATGTTAAATATTCGTTAACTGTGTAAAAAAAACTAGGTGGCAAGGAATTCGAACATTGTAATTTATAAGGTTTTGTACTTTTTACAATTGCTTCATTTAAATAATCAGTGATCAACAGATAAGAGATCTAAGATATAGCTGAGGGGAAATTCTGTCTTGATAGAAGACGTTCCATGCCATTTTGCACAACCTGAATAGAATAAAGGAACTGCGTGTGATGGAATGCCCACCTCCATAATGTAGGTATTCCCAAGAGCTAATTCTGGTATGCAAGCGACCGCAATAAGCCCAAAATAGCCAAATTTCTTTCTTAAATTGTGGAAAACTCTGAGAAAATTAGGTTCTTTGAATCGGTTTCCCATGGTGATAAAGACTTCGAAATCATGTTTATTACCTATTTCAGCTAATGTCCAGGCATTGAAACGTTTGTCTTGTGTTCCAACAATTTTATGCCATCCAAGTTTTGTACGTTTTACTTCTAAGAGATCGAAGTTCGGACCTGTCAAGCAGCGAGGCAAGACAATGATTTTTTTTCCTGTCATGTCAAATTCCACTCTCCAAAATTGATTTGATTGTTCGATAAGTAACATATACAGAATATACTGGAGCTTGCTGCTGTGAATCATCGGATTACTATAATTGATATTAAGTTCTTTATTCCTCAATGTAGTAGAGTAGTCGCTTAATTCTTCTAGAAATGGCTCAAGATGGGGAGTAACACTGGATTCGAGAGCATTTTCTGCCTTTGAAATACTTTGAAGGTAATTTTTCAAAGTATTGGATTCTATATCCTTTTTATTTAGCTTGTATGGAAAACTAGGCATGAAATCACATGTAAAATTTAATTCATTGGATTTTCAATCGCAGAGGTTGGCAGAAAGTCTTATAAGTCTATCTTCAGGTTCTAAAGTTTATTTCAATGTTCTGATTTTTTTTCAGATTTAATGGAGAAGTGATGCTTAATGTTTTGTGACAATTGTGGAAATTCTGTGGATGATGATACAGCTTTCTGTCCTAAATGTGGCCAGAGCTTAGCACCAGAAAAAGTATCTCGTGATGTCCCTCCTCCGAGACGATCTTACCGGAGAAAGAAAAGTCAGGATAATCTTTGTTTTGGTGAAGAAAATGAGAATCCGTACAGTACAGGAATTTTTTTCCTTTTTGTAGCGGTTTTTTTTACAGTGATCTTTTTCTTTCCAGATGATTTTCCTGTAGAGGTGCTTGTGGTTTTGGGATTCTTACTGTTTGGAATATTGGCCATCGTACAGGCAAAAAGGCAAGGTAGATAAGGAGGTTCGATCATTGAATTGTGAAAAATGTGGAAACGAGAATGAAAAAGATGCCCGTTTTTGTAGGCATTGTGGTGAAGCAATAACAGAGGTTGGGGTAGTAAAAGGTGAAAAAGGCGTTGTTGCTGATAGACGTCGAACAGAAGATGGTTTCCTCTGTTTTGGAGAGGAAGAGTGGTCTGATTCTAATTCGGCAATGGTTCTTGGAATTGTGTTTATCTCCGTTGCAGTTATAATGACTCTTGCTATGTTTAATTTTTTTGAAGGATTTGGAAATGCAGTTGGGAGCTTTTTCGGTGATTTCGGTGAAAACATGGGTCAAATTGGAAATGATATTGGGAACTTTTTTGGAAATTGGGGTGAAAATTTTGGTGAGTCTGTGAGAAGTTTCTTTGGCGGAGTAGAATGGTGGAATATACTTCAACCAATTATTGTATTGTTTTTCCTAGGGATCGGGGTATTTCTTCTTTATAGAAGTTATCGAGAACAAAATCGATAATTCTTTTTTTTTCTCTTTTTTTCAAGGAATAAGTTTCTTTAATTGACCTACAACTCCCGCTCTCATATAATACATGTAAATTCTCCGTTTGTATTTATTTCGAGCAAGTACACCAGCAAATCGTCTTTTCCAGCTATCGAACACATGTCTATAGGCGAGATAGAGTTCTTCCTGTAATTCTTTTGCAGAAAGGAACTTCATATCACACACCCCATGAATCATATCATAATTTGTCCAATTGAAATCTACAATTCGTTTTTTTTCCAGAAGTTCCTGGTACATCGGGGTTCCAGGATAAGGAGTTAATAGCATAGAAATTATTAAATCTGGTTTGACTACATCGGTTGCCCATCTCATGGTTTCTTGGATGGATTCACGGGTCTCATTTTCGTGTCCCAATACAAGCATCAATTGTGCTAAAATATTATTTTTCTTTAATAATCTGATAGCGTCTATTGTTTGACTACCTTCAATTCCCTTCTGGTATACATCCAATACTTCAGTAAAAGGTGACTCTGCTCCGACTAATTGCCAGTAATTTCCTGCACGGTTCATACTGGCTAATCCTTCATTACCTACATTCAGTATACTATCTACACGCATCTGTGCAAACCATTCACAATTCTCTCCATTAATCCCACGAGATTTCATTTCTTTACACAGGGCCTTTATTAATTTTGGCGACCCATTACAGAAGTTATCATCTGCAAACCAGAAGAAACGTCTTCCTAACTTGTCATACATCCATTCCATTTCATCAGCAATACGTTGGACTGATTTAGTGGCAAAATGGCGGCGATAAAATACCTGCTGAGAGCAGAATGAGCAATCATGAGTACACCCACGAGCACCCTCGAGTATCACATAAGGATTATTAGACATCATCGTAAAATGGTATTTCTCAAGGGGAACCATATGATATGCGGGATAAGGGAGAGCATCGAGTTCCTCTCCTGTAAGAGGAGGAAGATCTTCTGTTCGATAAAATTGTTTGTTTTGAATATACGATATTCCTTTTATTGACTTTAATCCTTCTTTTGTAAATCCATGTTGCTGTATGTACCTTAAAACAGTAACTAGAGCTTTTTCTCCTTCATAGCGTACGACCAGATCGATACTTGGGTATTGCTTGATAGAAAGTTCATCCATCATGGTAAAATGGGATCCTCCCGCAATAGTGACGATCTCTGGATTAATTCTCTTCACTAAATCCAGGATTCGTACAGTTTTGTAAACATTGCAGCTTGCATGACTACCAGAACCCACAATATCTGGTTTTTCTCGTTTTATAACTTCTTCTAATCCAAACCAGTCCAAATTCTCTGCTTGGGAATCGATCACCTTTACGGTAATATCTGGTAATTGTTGCTCTATTACGGCTGCAAGAAGTAATAGATTATATGGAGGGGGAAGATATTCTCCCATTACAAACCAGAATTTTTTGGGGGGTTCTATCAGGAGGATTTTCATTATGGCTCCCTATAATTAATGGATAGATATGAAAAGTTTTTGAAGCAATTTTGCAGGTAAAGAAATGAGAAAAAATATGAGTATATTGATTAAATCCCCCTCTGAGGAAGTTAAAATATTAAGAGAAGGTAGTAAACAACGAGGGTTCTTCTTTGGAATAATGGGTGCATTGTTTCAAATTATCTTTGTGTGGGGATATTGGAGTTTTCTAGACGAAACTGGTCCTTGGGCAACGGTTTGGTTGACACTGGTTAATAGTGAATTCTTCCCTTTTACGTTTATTTTGTTTGTATTTGGAGCAGGGTGTATCCTAATTGCTTTACGTGAACTAGGTTGGAAAGAGTCTATTCTAATTACAAAAAGAATCTCACCTGATAGTGCAGGAATCCGAAAAGAAATACAGTTATTTCTCTGGTTACGAGCTACTCTTATCCTTAAAAATCAAATTGTAACCCTCCGTTTACACTCGATTCTACTAGATGAATTTGGGGTAAATAAATCTTACCAGATAGAAATAGATTATCGAGAAGCCCAAGATTCCTCGGTAAAAACCCTTATTTTATATAAAGAACATGAGGATAAACTCTACGAGCCAGCATTAAGGCTAGTAAATAAAATCCATGAAATTCTGTCCTTGCCCGATGAAATTGAAAAAACCGAATCAGCTACGTTACAATTGAAAAAGAAAAAGAAAGAAAAGTGAATACTTCTAAAATGAATTAGAAATATTCAGCGGGGTCACGCATACCTCGTCTTTTAACATCTTTCCGTGAAAGTGTCTTGAATTCATTTCTTAGTTCAGCAGGTAGCTTGCTTGGTTTTTTGAATCCTTCAATCGAATCTTTGGCATAGGAGTATATAAAAGTTCGAAATGCGACTTTCATGGGCATAGTAACCACATTATAGGGAAGAGATCCTAAGAAAACAAACATTACTGCAAAAACTGTCCCGTAGATTATATCTCCAGTCGCTGCAACGCCTAGACTGAATCCAACTCCAAGCCATAGTAAGGCGTTTACAATTGCAAAGATTAATGTCGTTAATCCAAAGCCAGTCTCACCAACAAGAACATCAACTAGTGCTCCCCAAGTAGTTTTGGCCGAATCCTTGATTGAATCACTAAGACCTTTTTTATTCTGAACTATACTAACTAAGGTGAAATAGTTTAAAAACATCCAGATTGCGCCGAGAATGGATATCATGATGGCTGCTAAAGCGGCGAAAATCAATCCACCAATGGCAGCTCCTGCATTACCTCTACCGCGGGAACTTGTAGTCTGTCCCCTTGTTGCACCAGTAAAAATTTGCATTATAATTTTTACAGAGGCCATAGCAAATGCAAATTTGAGAATTACTGGAAATACTTGACGAACATCTTTCATCGCTGATCCTAAATCTGGATCTAATCCACGATACCAATCACTTGCATAAGAGATGACTCCAGCCGAGAGGCTATAATATACGCCTAGGTATACAATCAGATAGAAATACTCAAATATTATAGCCAGTATGAGTCCAGGATAGCTTAATTCAGCTTCACCCATTGCATTAGTAACTTCAAACAAGGAATATATTTCAAGAAATCCGAATAGCATGAAAAAACCCGTAACAATAGAATATAGACCTAGTAAAAGGGGCATAGCAAGGACAGCCTTTTCATCAAGAACGAGTTGAGCAGAGAATTCGACAAATTTTCCACTCCGTTGAATTACTCGAAACTTCCAGATTACAAATGCTAAAAGCAAAAATCCAAAGCCAGCAATAAACATGCCCATCATCGAAGTCCCTATCTGATCTTCAGGCATGAGAATTCCCCCGCCAATCATTAGGACACCAATGGTCATCATCAGGACTGGAAATAGAACGGATACGAATATTGTGACCTGTTTAGCTACCTTGCTCATAATCCATAGTATCATATATGCAAGAATTAAGGTTAGAACTAAGAAGACAACAATAAACACAATGAGGAGAGGCAGAAAGTCTAAAGAAAGTGGTACTAAAATCTGAAACGCTTCAGACAGTTGATTCAATATCGTATCGTTTTCAGGATCGCTAATAAAACGGTTAATAAAACTAAAGAAGGAGACAGCTCCAAAAGCATACAAGGCAACAGCAACTAGCAAATATAACCAAGTGGGAGTATTAGAAAAGTTGGTTTTAATATTCGGTTTTTTATAATTTGATACACTCATTTTTATTCACTATACAATTTTATTTTAGCACGAAATTATATGAAAATCAATAGATTTCAGTGTTTTTAAAAAATTAATACAAGTCACCATATACCCCTCCTTAGTTATATAAGTTTATTCTCTCCCCTAATCCGACTTTGGGAACCACTTCGCATTTCACTAGAATAAAAGATGTTAAATGAAATGTGAAATATAGAGGGAAGAGGGTAATGAACGATACGTGTCTAAGCTATGTGCACGGCTATTTACTAACGATAACCATGGTTAGAGTTGATCTAACGCCTTTTGCTTGACGGATTTGATTTATGACCATATCTTTCAAATTCTTCATAGTATCGGATGAAACCTTGCATACTAGATCGTATACACCATAAACCACATAAGCTTCATCAACTTTAATGTCTTCTTTTAAGAATCTGAGGACTTCTTCTTCTTCCCCGATTTCGGCATTGATCATTACGAACGCTGTTGGACGACTCATCTTATGTCAACTCTTATTTTGTATGACAACCAAGAAAATATCTTTCTTTTGTCTGTTTTGATTACAAACGATCATAATAAACTATGGGATTAAAAAATGTTTGTGTGCCTCTTTTTTTTCCTCCTATAATAATAAAAAGGGAAGAAACGCTACGTTATGTAAAAGAATATCAGTCTATTTTTAATTGGAGAAGCAACCGTTGTCGGATCTACGTCATAAACTAGAGATTCCAGATAAGAATCTGGAAGAAATTAATAAATTTTTACTAAATCCTGATAATCCACTCATATCTGATCTTTTACAAGTCATAGACAAATATGGAGGAGTGGATGAGATAAATAAGAAGGCAGATGAAGCTGGCCAGTTGGATAATCTAATGACTCGTCTTCAGAATAAAAAACCTGATTACGTGAAAGATTTAGAATGGTTAATCAACAAACGTGATAAGGAAGCTTTTTTAAGTGTGTCAGAATATCGTAGACGAGTTTTAGGTGATCGTTTAGCGGATGTACAATTTAATGATGATTTTGCTGTCACTCTTGAACTTTCAGCATGTCAGTACTTTCCATTTTTCATAGAAGGAGCCAATCAAGCGATTGGAAGAGAGATATTACTTCCTGGAAGAATTATTCGTGTACGGAAAATGAAAGAACAGGAGGATGATGGGGATCTTTTAGCAATGTCTGCCGCAGTGAATATTATTGGCGCCTCTATTGTTGAAACTTTAGATACAAAAGGTACTGCGCCAGGAGCCGATGGAGCGCCTGTGAATGTGCATTTAGGAGGACCTGCGACAATTACGGGCTATTTTGGAGGAGTTGGCCAACCAAATGATTTTGCTATGAATTGGGTAGATGAATTTCTCTATTATTATACTACTTACGGTGTCCAACAGGTCTTAAACATTAATCTCGGTACAATTTTACTCGGTTATTTCATCCATAAATTAGGGATTAATAACGAGTTCAAAATCTCTGTATATGTCGGTAATGATAACCCTTATTCCTGTTTCTGGACTTTATTAGCTGCCAAACTCTTTGCTCGAGAGGATGGGTCAAGTCCCCTAATTGGGTTTAATCTTTCCAACTCAGTAAATAATCAAACACTTGAATTGAGCGCCTACATTCGTAATAATTTTGGTTTCGAAGATGTTGTAAGATTAGAACATCACATAACTGAAACTTGGAAAAGCATTGTCCGACAACCTTACGATCGGCGGGAAGAATTAGTTGAACTCGCTCCACATGTTAAGAATATTAGTGCCAAGCATGAGGGAGGAAACGTTGATGTGGAATCGAAGCGTGATTATCCTTCTGATATCCTTGACTATTTCCGTGATAAATCGGAAATCATTGAAGCAGGCCATTGGGATTACTTAAAACAGAATTATTTTGACCGATTGGATGCGATAAATTCTACGGCTCATGCATTGACAGAGAAAGGCTTAAGCTTCATTGCTGCGCGCCATCTTCACCATAGATAATATTTAGAACGGATTGTGGCAGAATCATGAATGAAGAACTTGATTTTGAAAGTCTTAGAACAGGTGCAGGTATATTCGAGGTTTTATCAAAAGCTAAAGCATTGGAGCGAGCTGGCCACACTATTCTTCATTTTGAGATTGGCCAACCAGATTTTCCCACTCCTACCCATATAAAAGATGCTGCTAAGCAAGCTTTAGATGAAAATTTCACTGGATATGTTGCTGCAGCTGGAATTCTCGAATTAAGAAACGCTATTCAGGATGAAATTGAACTGACCAGGGGGTTTAGGCCATCGGTAGATCAAATTCTCATCACTCCAGGTGCAAATCCTGGAATTTACTTTACACTGCGTGCAATTGTCACGCAGCGCACTGACGAAGTCATTTACTCTGATCCCAGTTTTCCTACTTATGGAGCCGTACTTAATTATCTGGGTTGTACAAAGAAACCTATTCCATTAAAAGAAGAGAATAAATTTCGATTAGATCCAGTTGATATTGAATCTAATATAACTAAAAATACTAAGGTAGTAATTATTAATTCTCCAATGAATCCAACTGGATCAGTTATGAAAGAGGAAGAAATTAATCGAGTTGCAGAACTGGCTGAAGAACATAGTTTTTACTTATTAACTGATGAGATCTATTCAAAAATGACTTATGAACAGAAATTTCACACTCCAAGTGTTAGAGATCAGACGAAAGAAAGAACGATTGTATTAGATGGGTTTTCCAAAGCGTATAATATGACTGGTTGGAGATTGGGATATGCAGTGGCACCTGAAAAAATCGTTGATCGGATGAGTCTATTAATCTCGACAACAATATCATGCGTTACTTCTTTTACCCAAAAAGCGGCAATTTCAGCTTTAACAGGCCCACAAACGGATTTGCATAATAATATGCAAGCTTTTCGTGAACGACGTGATGCGATCGTTAAAGGATTAAATGAAATTCCTGGATTTTCCTGTTTAACACCTCAAGGAGCATTTTATACGTTTCCCAATATAAGAAAAACAGGAATGAAGTCCAAAGAATTAGCAGATTTTCTTCTTACAGATGCGGGAGTGGCGTGTCTACCTGGGACGATTTTTGGGGAAAATGGTGAGGGTTTTCTTAGATTTTCTTATGCAACCGATGTTA
>JAEOTQ010000132.1 GCA_016839785.1 Candidatus Hodarchaeota archaeon
GAATATATTCCTTTGAATTGCTTAGAACCATTATCAAAGATGTACACCTTAATTGCTGCAAAATTTCTGACGTAAATTCAATGATGAGTTTTTTGCTTCTAATTTACATAAAGAGTGGAGAAATAGCCAGATATGTTCCAAACGCTATCATAAATATACTACAAATAATAATAATTGCTTTATAGACGGATTGTGTAATAAATTTTTGTGTTATTCCTATTCCGAAAGTTACTGAACCGTACCAAGCAAAATCACCTAATTCGTGTCCTATAAAGAATCCCCAGAACGCAGGTAAATTTGAAAGTGAAACAGAAAATTGGGTCATGAAATTCATACCGATTACAGCCCACCATAGCCACCAGTAAGGATTAGACATCGAAATTAATACTCCACCTATAATTGGATGGTTGGTTAAAGTCGCATTCTTTCCATCTAATTTAGAGATTTCGTCAATATCGACAAATAAATTTTCTAAATCTCTCAAAAGGCTTATGCCAAAATATATCAACAATGTTCCTCCACCAAATCCAATTAAAATTACTACGTTCTTATTTGAGATAAACGGTCCCATACCCATTAGGAGAATTAGGATTAAGATGAATTCCAAAATGGCATGTCCAATACAAACGAATATTCCGATAAAAAAGGCCTTGGATTTCGCCTGTATTGATTTGTAGATTGTATAAGTTAACAGGGGACCAGGGGAAATTGCTCCTGTAAGAGCTACAAAAAAAGCTAGTATTAAAATTTCTATGAAACTCATAATTTACTTTACTCTCACAAGCATTTTTTCTTGAAATAAAGAGGTAACAAAGATTGTACCGCTCTGTGAGCTTGGTATTGCTCTTTTTTTCCGTCTTTTTTCTATTTTTTTTCACTTACGCAAGACCGATGGGAGCGCTCTGATAGATTTCTCGAATATGAAGGATACTTTTAATCAGTAATAGCTGTATTGTATCACTAGAATACATTGTTTCATCATTTATCGCTCTCATGAAATTATCCATCATAATCCTAAAACGTGGTGCTAGTCCCTGTGTTTGTTCATATACTTGGGTTCTTGTCTCAATCATTCGTTTTTTGAGGTCTAAACCCGAAATTTCGAGATGTTCTATTGAGAGGTCACCAATTAAGGTATCAATAATAGTTAAAATCTTTGCTTTATCATTTTCCGTTTTGCAGACAATTTGTTTTCGAATTTTTGCCAGTTCTTCTTTTACATTTTTTTCAATCGCACCAACATCAGTGGTTTTTAATGGTATTTTCAATTGCGAATTAATTACTAGAATATCTGATTTAACATCTAGAATTGCACTTTCGATTTTATTCATACCCTGAGTGAATTCAGATTCCATTGTTTCTTGAAAATTTCTAAAAGAGTTCGAAATTCCTTTCACTTGGTTGGTTAAAGATTCAAATGTATGCTTTAACTCTTCATTAAAGTCTGCAGCTACCCCTTGGTTATTATTTTGATCAGTGATTTGAGAGAGAGATTTTAACATTATGTTAATTTTATCCAATCCTGCAGCCTGTGAAGCTTCAAAAGCCTTTAAATTCTCTTCTGTATTTGAGATATCTTCCAGTTTTTCATTAACACTTCTTAACACGCTTGTGGTGTTTCGATTACTCATTCGGATCCATTCAATGAAATTTTGAATGGTTTCCTCCAAAGATTTCCCAGGATTCATTTTTGGATCGTATGGTTTCATCTTTCAACCCTATAGGTTTGCTAGTTTCCAAGATTTATTCGGATAGATAATGAAAAAATAAATACTCATAATCATAATCTCTCTTACAGTGATAGATTGGACGGTCATTTCTTATATTCATTTTGGAATTTAAATCAATCATCTATTCAATCAACCCAAGCTAAATGGAGATTGAATGCTATGAGAGCTATTCTTACAATTATCACTTGTGTAAAAATACCTCTGGCGCTACGTTTTGTTTTTTTCATTAGTGGGATCTTTCTCCACCAATACATTCTTTAAAATAAATCCAGCAATTGACAGAACTAACAATATAGTTCTAAAATGAAAGTAGCTCCAGAAGGGAGAGTATCTATGACCCTTACACTCCCTCCATATCGTTCCATGACGTTTTTGACGATAGAAAGGCCAATTCCAAGGGAAACCTCGTGATCGCTACTTGAATAACCAGTCTCAAAAATTTTTACTTTAATGGTATCAGGTATACCTTTTCCATAGTCTTTAATCTGTACAGAGCATTTCTTTTTATTCTTTTCTAATCTTACATCAATTTTATCTGTACCAGAGTGAAGAACAGCATTACGAAGTATATTATCTAAGACAGAGTACATAGCATTGTCAACCTTTGGTTCACAATCTCCATGTATGTTTATTTTTATATCACGATACAAGACATCATTTGTCAGGATCTCCGAAATCATATTTTTCAGAGATGCAGGTCTAAGTTCCTTTTCTTGGCCAATAAGTGTCTCTAGATCTGACATCCTAGTAATGAGGTTGATTCCTTTATCTGTAGCTCTTTTTGCTATTCCTAAAGTATTGATTTCCTGTTCCGCTTCTATCAGTTCAATCGAAAAACGAATATTAGTAAGATCGTTGAGTAAATCATGTACAAGAATAGAATTAATGACGCGGAGGAATTTATTTGTATCTTTGATTCTTTTTTGACTCTTTTCAAGTGTATGGATCAAATTCTCCCTTGGTTTCTCAAGGTTGGTCACGATTATTCCTCGATAGATGAAATAAAACGATAAAATTTTAAGGATGTGCCCCACAAAGT
This sequence comes from Candidatus Hodarchaeota archaeon, assembly GCA_016839785.1. GTDB lineage: Archaea > Asgardarchaeota > Heimdallarchaeia > Hodarchaeales > Hodarchaeaceae > Hodarchaeum. Next base: position 2,770 of record JAEOTQ010000132.1, read on the forward strand.
TGGAAAAACCATATACAGAAACATACAAGGTAAAGGCTAGTTCTGCAAAAATAGTAAATATCAAAGCGTAAGACAAATTCTTTTCGAGAATACTCTCTATTCCATTTCTTTTTTCACGGATATTTATAAGGGCAGCGATCAAAAATGCAATGATAATGTATTCACTGACAATTTTAAATAATGTTAAACCCTCTCCTACCACAAAAGCTGTAGGAAACAGATCTAGAGCAATTAAGGATAATGATAAAGTCGAGATAATAGTGTAATATGAAAAAACACGTACTTTCGGACATTGACGATGAAGCATTTGAGGGTACAATAATAGAGAAATACTCTCCATAAAACGTGCAAGAATCCATAATTGGGTAGCTAAGTTTGCTCCGTAACCAGGAAACACTCCCATACCCTCATAAGCTAATGTGTGAATGAAATCTAACCCTCCAATGAAGAGATACGCAATTCCTAGGTAATAAATATGTCGATGTTCTGAATACTTCTCTGTATTCCACGCAATTATGAATATTGTCCACGCGACAAGTACACTGAATATTTCTACAGAACTATGAAATAACAAATAATTTTCCTGTGAGATTAGGTACAAAAGGATTAGTAAGATGGTGCCAATCAAGATATTTCTAATTTGATCAGGGGAGACGCTCGTTTTGCTAGCTACAGTCTTCCATCTAGAAGAGATAGATTCGATCTTTCAGAACTCCCTTGTTCTTTTACAAAGCGATTCACTATTTTTATAAAAACGTATTTTTATTGATAGTAGCATTTTATAATTAATCCACATACCGATCCTACACATGAGACAAAATGAGTTAAAACAGTGGTTATTACCTGAAAGGGCTTTTAGTAATTGCTTTGGTTGCGCTCCGCATAATAATAAGGGTTTAAAGCTTCAATTCTGGTATACGGAGAAGGGGTGTGTTAGCTACTCGAGTATACCCAATGATTACTGTGGGTTCACAGGATTGGTACACGGTGGAGTAATTGCAACGCTCCTAGATGAAGTTGCAGCATGGGCTGTGATTACGCATCTGTATCGAATAGGTATTACCATCCAAACAACGATAAAATATCTAAAACCCGTTCCAACTGAAGAAGTCCTAACCATTGAAGGTGAAATTATAAACCAGAGTGGAGAGAATGTAGAAGTCCTTTCAAGAATCTCCTCAAAAACTGGACTCCTCCTTGCAGAAGCTGAAAGTAAATGGTTACTACCAAATTCTGAATTGTTACAGAAAATTACAGGAATTGACCGAAAAGAATTAGATCGATTAATTCGTGAAATCATTCAACCACTTAAAGCAAAGAAATTAGAGTATCAGGACTCTTAAAACACAACGTTCTCGATTCAATTGCTCAGTATTTACCTCTAAATTGGGAATGAGTCAGGTTAAGTTAAAGGATGATAAACTTTTATTTAGATGAATAAGATGGACACAAACGCAAACTCCCTGAAGAAATTCTGCGCTGATTTTACTTCAATGTCGGAAATAATTCCGTTGAATAGTTAGGGTATGTTTTTTGGGGGGATTTTGATTCCATTTGTAGTTCGTCAACGGATCAATGCATCTGGTACTGAAATGGGCTTAGTATTTTCCTGAACACCATAGATTACATAATATCATTGTTTTCAGTTTAACTAACGAATTCAGACTAGCAGATCTAATAAAGAATTTCAATCTCACTAGTAATTAAACTAATAATTTTAACGAGCTGAATTACCATGGCAAAAAAGAAACGGGGAAGAAAGGCAGCGACCCCAAAAAAAGGATCAGCCAAAAAATCGACCGAGATAGTACCTTTGTCGAAGATATACGATTCAACTTCCATTTATACTACCCATCCAATAATGAATTATGAAATTTCAAAGAAATTTTATGAAGAAGTCTTAGAATTCCCTGTTAATCTGGAAATTCCCATGGCAGGATGGTATGAATTTCGGTTACCTGTTAAAGGTGCGCTATTAGGTTTAAGTCAATATCGTGAAGAATCTGGGGATTTTAAACCAGCGAATTCATTAAACATTTCTATTAGTGATGTGGAGAAGGCGAAAGCTTCACTTGAATCGAAAGGAGTGTCTACTTCTGATATAATTGATTATCCAGATATGGTGTCAATGATTTCCTTTGAAGATCCAGATAAAAACAATATCTTTCTTATTGGTCCTCCCAGAGTAAAGAGTAGTGAAAAATAACCACACTTAATACTCGACTCGTGTTTTCTTTTCTCTTTACTCCACTAATGTAATGATTCCTAAAACTCTATCCTTATGAAAACACTCAAAATGTGTTTCAGCAGAGGAAATTCATTGTGAATTCATCAGTTCTTGGTTCTTCACCTTCAAAAGCAGATATAGAGCTAGAAGTTGCGCGTCTACATGAGAAGATGAAGACGTTAAATTGGACCAAAGAACAATGTAAATTAATTGCCCCTCTCACCTGGGAGATTAACCATTTGAAAGAAGAACAGAACGTTGTTATTCTTGCACACTCTTATCAAATGCCTCAGATAATTTTTGGAATTGCCGACTATGTAGGAGATAGTTATGGTCTCAGTCGTCGAGCAGTGGATGTTCAAGCAGAAACCATTGTCTTTTGCGGAGTGGAGTTCATGGCCGAGACTGCTAAAATTTTAAATCCTGAAAAAAGAGTATTACTACCATCCTTAGAAGCTGGTTGTTCTTTAGCCGAAGGAATTTCAGCTGAAGACGTAAAAAGTCTCCGAAAACAGTATCCAGGAACTCCTATTGCCTGTTATGTTAATACTTCAGCTGCTGTGAAAGCTGAATGTGATGTTTGTGTCACAAGTTCAAATGCTATTGAAATCATAAAGAAATTGGACTCTGATCAAGTCATATTCGTCCCAGATAAACATATGACGAGTAATCTCGGCCCTTTGACAGGTAAAAAGATTATAGGATGGAATGCTGAATGTATTGTTCATAATCAATATACTAAAGAGCATGTTCTCCAACTACGCTCAGAACATACTGGGATCAAAATCCTTGCCCATACTGAGTGTGATCCTTCAGTCGTCCTCGAAGCCGACTATGTTGGGAGTACTGGAGGTATGATCGAATATGTCAAATCCTCTTCTTCAGATAAATTTGCGTTAATAACTGAATGTGGACTGGCGGAGCGTTTAAAGGTTGAATTTCCTGAAAAAGCCTTCTTTGGAAGTTGTGCCCTCTGTCCTTACATGAAAGCTATAAACTTAGAGAATATTCTTGAAGTTCTTCGTTCTCCACGTCCAGAACAAGAAATTAAAATTCCCTCTGAGATTTCCTCACGAGCAAAAGCTTCTCTGGATAAAATGTTCAACATGACAACTGTAGTTTCTTAATGATTTTTCACCTACGATTCAGATCTCAACAGAGAACAAAAATCCTGTCTTATTTTTTCGATACTCGAGTCAGAAGTTCTCCAGATGTTCCCAAATTTTACTCCAATTTCATTTCTAAGTTCTATCGTTAAATCAATCAACAATTTGCATGCGTGTATTAGCGATTCTTCTTCTGGTGTAGGAAAAAGATGTTTCAATTCATCTAGATCTTTGCTACGGAACACACCCTCTAATCGTCTCGTTCTAAACACTGATTGGTATTTGAAGTGAGCTATCCATTTTTCGACAATTCCACGAAGCATAAAGAAATCTGTAGCTACAGTATAATATTCCCCACGTGCTATATGTAGATAGCAGTAATATAGCCAAGCCCACATCCGTTCATCATCATGAATGATCTCCTCTAATTCAAGACTCGAAGATAATATTTTTGATTTCGACTGGGAATTACTAGTCACTTCCCAGGTATTCAATTTAGATTCTTTAGCGTATCTTAAAAGATATGGTCCCCCTTCAGGAGGGGGAATTGAATCTAATGTATATAATACTATATCAACTTTCACATTAGGCTCAAATAAATAAATTATAAAATGGTCTCTGACGTGATCCGCGTCAAATCTGTGAAACCAACGTGGAAGTTTCCAATCCCAGCGCAATTTCCAGAAGGAATCCATATTTTCAACAGTGTCAAAAACTACACCAAGGTCAATGTCGCTATACTGATCCATAGTATCAATAGCACTACTACCACTTAGGAAAATTCCAATGACAGAAGAAAGTGATTTAAAAAAGGTTTCCAACTCTGAATAAATGCGAGAATGTTCAGGTAGCTCTTCTAGGACAACCATTTTCTAACCCATTACTTGAGCGTAAACTAGAGAAATACAGAGCTGCCATAAAATCCATCTTGACCGCTAAATAGGGGTAAGAATGCATTTACACCTACGCCATCTCCATTATCATCATAGTGGGGATGCTCAGACCTGCTATCCATGATAAACGCGTAATTAAAAGCTTCTCGCATCGAAATAAAATTATCACCATTCGAATCATGCCATGAAACATTGGTACCATCAGGTAATCTCATATTCACAGCGACCATAAAGTGATACACGAATTCATCATATGACCCTTCGGTATCACAGGACCAAGAGCTTTCAGTAGCCGAGGCTGCAGTCATAATTACTCGATTTGGTCCTGACAGATAGTCAATGAACAATCCAGAATTACATTGTTCCATGACAATAATCATTTTAGCATAATCTATCGGATCCAGTACTTCCACAAAATGCTCTGGAGACACTGTCTCGTAATAATAGAGACACAATCCTTCCTCCCATCCGTGATTTGTAGTATAAATAAACAAACTATCTTTTGCATCCATTCTTTGAGCGAGATAGTTAAAAGTATTGTTAAAATGCTGGAAATTAGCAGAAACATTCACAGGCATATCAGTATCTTCAGCTATACCATCTTTATAAATAACGATTATATTTTGAGGATTGTAGGCGTATTTATCAACGAGAATGGAGTACATCAGTTTTAGGTCATTCCAATATCGTCTATAGGCTTTTTCCGCACGATACCCTCCACTTATGAGAACTGCATATCTATTTGCGTAGGTTTGAGTTGAATAATTCAATACAAATCTGTAAATTTCTTCCGCATACTTGGGATGTCGGGTTACAACCGTATAGGTAGAATCTGAAAGTGAATATTCAAGACCACCGACACCTTCTGATTCTTCAGCCCAAGTTACATTTCCTTTGATCTTAATCCAGCTTCCCGTTTCACGAGAAAGTGCACTAGGTACCTCTCCCAGTAATTGCATGTACCTAGTTGTTGGAATTATTGTATTTTGTTGAAAATCATCAATATTTTTCAGCAGTAGACTTCCTCCCGATCCCCCGAGTACATAATATCCCTCGAGTGTTACAGTTTTTCCAAGATAATCTGAAATATTACCCATTACCTCTGATATATCCTTAGGTACATCTTCATTAGGGATTCCAGATGGATTCAACTCATTAAAGTAATAAAATTGAAACAAATTTGCTCCAAGGAGAACCATTACCAATACTAAGAGAACACTAGTTGTTTTTCCCATTTTTAATCACGAATTTCTTCAGTTAACATTTTTCTTTTCTCAAAGATGAGGATTTTTATAAGTCATTGCTAATGGAAATTCCTTCAATGATTCTCTAAATCCCTCCATACAATTATTTAATTAATCAAGCGTAATTTTCATTTGCTTTATGCTTTTTGGTAGATACTAAGAGTTCTAAAATATCTTCTATTCGAAAATAATAGGTTGAATCATAGTATTTTCGTAAAGTAGGACCTGTAGAACCGGCCAACATTGTAATGAAAGAAAAATGATTTCCCATTAGTGAAAGGGTTTATATTGAATGCTGCTTACTATTCTCTATTGAGGAAAGTCAATGTATAGTGAAATTAAACTCTTTGGGCCCCAAATCCATAGTGCTCTGGAGAACCTGGTATTTTTATCACAAACACTTGAAGAGCATAGTTCCCTAAAATCTAAAGTTTTTTCCCACGGAAAAGCAGTTATTGGTCCCGTAGACTTTATTTTTGAATGGACTTCGGTACCATCGGTTGTAGAACTATTGGAACTTGTCAATTTAATAGATGAATCCTTAGTTGAATTGAAATCCCGTTATACTATAACAACAATGGAGTCCACGCATATTGATATTGATAATCTGATCGAAGAAACCCCTAATGTTGGTTATTCCTTATTCAAATTTTACGGTCCAAGTATCAGCAAGGCAGTGGATGCTATGACTAGATTAGTAGGTCAAATCCCAATTCTTAAAGAGGGAACTTTAGATAACAAACCTCTCACTCTCATTGGTGAATTTGATTTTGCGATACAATGGATAAGATACCCAGAGACTGATGAAATTATATCACTTCTCAAAGAAGTCGATAATGTTCTCGAAACAAGTGGAGTATGGTATACTGTAACTACTAAAGGCCATTTAACTTACAGAAAAGATGATTCTGAAGCATTATTACAAATTCAGAGAGCTAAAGAAGAAGCAGAAGGGGAAGCACGAAAAGTGACCCGATTTGCATAGAATTTTGGTTTCAATATGCAGGGATGGTGATCTTAATTCAAGCTTCAGAATTGGATTCAAGGATCAGTTTTAGCTCATTGAGTTCTTGTCTCATTTGCTTATTCATTTGACGACGGAGGATTGGTTTAAGAAGAATGAACATGATTGTGGTGATTATATGATCAGAACCTGCCTCCATGCTATTGACGATTTCAGTTTGATCATTTTTATTTTTCAGATTTAACCAACTTTCAAAAGGAAAAGGTCCTTGGGTAGATTTTACTCCAAATTGGTTTGGAGGGGTGTAATTGACAACTTCATATTTGATTTCATGGATTTTACCTGAATATGTGAACTTTCCTTCAAAGGTTGATCCCAATCCTAGGCTTTCTTCTGATACGAGTTTTGTTTCACTAGAACCTTTCACCCAAAGGTCTTGATTTTCTACATTAGATATAAATGAAAAAACTTCTTCTATCGGTTTATTGATTGTTGCTGTTGCAGATCCTTTCATTAAAATCACTTTATTGGCACTAATAGGTATTAATAGTCAATTCATAACTTATTCCATCATAAATTTCAAACTAGTCTTACGTTTATCGTTATTGGAAGTATTCAATTATAGATATTCTGCAAGTAGATGGAGGGCATTCAGTGCATAGTATGTATATTCCAATGTGGCAATTCCAGTGA
>JAEOTQ010000133.1 GCA_016839785.1 Candidatus Hodarchaeota archaeon
GAGCTGCACGCGCATAAGGGATCCAATTTTCCCAGCAATTCAAACCACCTATTCTATAACCGTGAAAGGGTACTGTTTTCAGACCTTCTCCGTCACCATCAGCCCAAACTAACCGTTCTGCGTAAGTAGGCTTTAATTTCCTATGTCGATTGATTAGCTCGCCCTTTTGGTCTATCGTGATCAATGTCGCGTGTATAGAACCACTCACCTTTTCTGCGATACCACCCATCATCATAATTTTCAATTCTTTGGCAAGTCCCTTCATATCGGAAAGAATTGAGCTATTTGATAGGTTAATCGCTTCCCGCCAATACGTACTAAACGCTTTTTTCTGATCAGCATTATCCCACTTTGCTGCACCCGTGGCACCGAGCCAAAATGGATAGCCTGGAAGTAATGATTCTCCCCATGTTACTAATTCCGCTCCTTTGTCACTAGCTTCTCTAATATAATCTGATAATTTCGCCCAAGTCTTCTTACTATTTAAGAACACTGGAGCTAGTTGTAATCCTGCTACTAATACCAAAATTTTAGCCTCTTTTGTAATTGAATAAGTAACTTGGTTTATCTATTGGCTATTAAATAATTTCAGGCGATCTTCAGAAAATTGAACTTTTAGATATTCCATCTTAAATGAACATCTTAATTCGAATTTCAGAGCTTTGATGTTAAGAATTCGTCTCATGGAGCCTCTAATATCCGAATTACTCAACGAATTACAATTTGAATATGAGAGAAAAATCATGAAACAACAAGCAAAACAGGAACGCCTACTCAAGGCAATTGATACCTTAAGAGATTATGGTCAACGTTTAACCGATGGACTATCTGATGAAATGCTGAATTGGACTCCTAAAGAGACAAAAGGTAAACCTATTCTGGAAATCTTCCGACACATTCTTGAAGGGGAAATCTATTGGTTAGATTCTATCGGTCATAAAGCGCCTAAAACTCTTGAACAACTCGCTTCCCTTAACGCATCTGAATTATTAGAACTATACCTTTTATTACAATCGTTTTTGAAAAACCTTGTTAAAGAATCTAAAGACGCTGATCTTATTCCAAAAGACCCCAAAGATGGTGCTACCCTAGCATGGGTTATCTGGCACACGTCTTTCCATACGATACATCATTTAGCACAAGTGGGATATCTTCGATATGCCAATGATAATCCTCCTGATTCAGACGCTGTTAATACTTCGTGGGATAACACCATGGATTCTTTAATCAGCTTTGGGATGTAATAGGTTAACAGTTGTGAAGAGATTTTCTCTTCTGTTATTTTCTTAATATGCGAGTATACAGTGTAGCACGGAAAGAAAGGAATGAGATCTTGGATATAAAATATCCAAAGATATCAATGAAGAGAATAAAAAAGAAATAAGAAAATCTATATTTTTGGTTTGTAGGCACGAACATGTGCCTTCATCACCGTATTTTGTAATCGTTCATCCTCTTCAGGTGAAAGTTCCACTTCGAGCTTTTTTCCTGACACAACGATAGATCGTTTTCTAGTACTTGATTCAGAGTCGTTTGTATATTTCTTTTGTGGTTTAATGAGTTGAGATTCGAGGATTTCAACGTTTTCGAATCCTGCCTTTTTAATAACTGAAACATAATCATTTGTTACCCATGCTCTCGATACACAGCCTGGACTATCAGCTAACGCTTGTTTGACTGCTTCTGGAAAGTCGTATTGAAGCATAATATCAGATACAACTAATCTTCCTCCAGGTTTTAAAATTCGATAAGCTTCCTTAAAAACTTGATTTTTATCAACTGAGAGGTTAATAACACAATTTGAAACAATTAGATCTACAGTACTATCCGCTACAGGCATATGTTCAATTTCCCCTAATCTAAATTCCACATTTTGGTATTCGTCCTGTTTCGCATTCCTTCTCGCTTTATCTATCATCTGGGAAGTCATATCAATTCCGATTACGTTCCCAGTTTCCCCAGTCTTCTGTGCTGCCAGAAAACAATCAATTCCAGCTCCTGACCCAAGGTCAACTATAGTCTCTCCTTTTTGAATATCAGCTAATCGGATGGGATTTCCTGAACCTAATCCAAGGTTTGCTCCTTTGGGGATATTTTCTAGTTCTTCTTGTGAATAGTCAGTATATGTTTCTTGATCTCCACAACAACTTGTATTTTCAAGATCCTGATCTAAGGATGACATATTATTCCCCGAGGCTATTGCTCCATATTGTTCTCGCACCGCTTTACGTACTTCGGTTTCATTTGTTTTATTCAGCACTTCAGAGGTACTTTCTTGCTCTTTTGACTCCGATCCACAGCATTGATAACTCTTAGCAGATGTTTCTTCTTGTGAAATAGGTTTTTCTTCAGTCATTTTGATTTTCTCCTTTCTAAGTATAACGTATGAATATTCTATAGAAATATTCCTTAGGAATATTCCTTATGGATAATACTTTTAAAGATTCTCGAAATGATAAGGATTGGGAAGTGTAAATTTTGTCTATCATTCTGGGTAAACATTTGGATATTACCCCTACTGAATCCTTATTCCTTCTTGTTCTCCACAATCAGAATTTATCAGGAACAGAGATTGTCAAACGTGTGAAAGAGGACTTAGGAGAAGAATGGTCACCATCAGCTGGAGCAACGTATAAGATCATTCAATCCTTGGAAAAGAAAGGTTACATTCAAGAAACAACCAATAAAAAAGAAGACACACGGGATAAACGTATTCGAACGTATACTTTAACTGACAAGGGAAGTTCTATGGTAGTGAAAGTGACTGGACGGATGCGTAAAATGATTGGTTTTGTCCAGCAATGTTGTCCAGAGGGCGATGAGGAATTTATCATCCTAAAGAAATCAGAAAAGAATTGTGATTGTTAATTTTGAAATAAAAAAGAAAAATTCATGTAGTTTTGAGATATCCATCACGAATAGCTTTTTTATTATGGTCATTTATTACTTCAAAAAATATCTCCTGTCCTTCTTTTGTCTTGACCTTGTTGGTAATCCTGATATTGATTTTTGAATTTGGAGTAACCATTGAAGTAAATTTACAAGCAATCTCTGACACTCGAGTTGGATCTCCCTCTAATTCTCTTTCCATGATTTCACTAACTGTCAGTGCTAATGTACACACTCCTTGCAAAATTATATTAGGTAAACCTAATTGATGAGCAATTTCTTTTGAGGTATGAAAGGGGAGATTAGGCCCGACACAACCATCATAAATATGAGCTTGTAAGGGATTAACGAACAGTTCTTCTTCCCAAAAAGGAGGATCAGTAGACTTCAAAGCTGGAACAATGGGAATATTTTCGCTCCCTTGACTTCCTCCAACGCATTCTACTCCTCGTAGCATTCCTCCAAGGTATTCGGTAAACACTGGACGTTGTTGTTGATCGACTCCTCTAAAACACATAATATTATGAGTACCAGCCCGATGGGGAATTATAGCCTCAAGTCTACCTGTCACCGTCAATGAATCATTAGGACGAATAAGTCTATGGATTTTTAGATGCTCTGAATAGTGTACAACCGTCATTAATACTTCAAATGGGAATTTATTTTCAGGATCCTCTCTAATATTATCAGCTAAATTTTCTACAATCGGTAGAGTTAGAGATACTGGGAACATAGGATGAGCGAAGATTCCATTTTTTCTCTCATCATCAAAATAGTAAGGATTCTGATCAGATATTGCAGTGGCGTACATCATAATATCCCGCCATGTTATTTCCTTTGTACTCTCTATTAATGACGTGTGAACTAGGTTTGAATTGATTTCCATCTTTATTCACTTCTCTATGTAATTATAATTTGAAATTATCCTGTTTCAGCTTGAAATATTTTCAATAAATCCCACTGTCAAAAATTTTTCACTAATTAATATGTCCCAGAGACGTTTTGTCAGATTGAGAATGTTCAAAACTCCATTGTTAAAATCCTTGAATAGAGGATTCCTAATGTATGCGGACTATAATGAGAAACTTGCGAAATTAATTGTTAATTATGCAGTGAAAGTTGAACCAGACGACACTGTTTTAATAAAAGGACCTACGATTGCTGAACCCCTCGTTAAAGCTGTTTACTGTGAAATTTTACAGGCAGGTGGACATGTGGTTATTGTTAATCTTGGTTTTAATGGTCAGGATGAACTATTTTTCAAATATGCATCTGATAATCAATTGAAATATGTTGATCCAATCAAAATAGATCTCATTAAGAATATTAAAAAATATATCAGCATCTATGCTTCCTTCAACACTCGAGATTTGACCAGTGTCCCTCCTGAGAAAAAAGTAATGGTCGCGGAAGCAGGTAGAGAGCTAAATAAAATTTTTCTTGAACGGGCAGGCACAAAAGATCTCCGTTGGAATGTTTCCCCTTATCCATGTAACGCTTTTGCTCAGGAAGCAAATATGGGCCCACTAGAATACCTTGAGTTTGCCTATCATGCATTAAACCTTCACCGACCAGATCCTGTTAAGTTTTGGCAAGATTTTGAAATAAAACAACAATCTGTCGTTGATATTTTAAACAAAGGATCTTTATTACAGATTATTGGAGAGGATACAGATCTTTCATTGGGAATCGAAGGTCGTCCATGGGAAAATTGTAGTGGCCATGAGAATTTACCTGATGGTGAGGTCTTCACAGCCCCTATTGAAGATGCAGTCAATGGTTCCATTCGATTCACCTATCCAGGAATTTTCTCTGGTCAAGAGATTGAGGATATTAGTTTAACTTTCAAAGACGGAAAGGTCGTTGATTTTGATGCAGCCAAAGGTAAGAATTTACTAGAGAAAATTGTTACCACTATTCCTAATGCCAATATTTTAGGTGAGCTTGCTGTCGGTACAAATTATGGTATCAAACGATTTACGAAAAATATGCTCTTTGATGAAAAAATGGGAGGAACTATTCATCTAGCCTTAGGATCAGGTTATCCTGAAACAGGATCTAAAAATGAATCTTCTATTCACTGGGATATTTTGAAAGATATGAAATCTCCTGATTCTAAGATCCTCTTAGATGGAGAATTGATATA
>JAEOTQ010000134.1 GCA_016839785.1 Candidatus Hodarchaeota archaeon
CACCTCGTGTTATGTACGTGACAAATAATGCCCCAATGTAACTCATACTGACAATATAGTTATTTAAGTACTCATGTTTACGTAAAAAGGGTCTTCCATGGAAATAAAGAGTAATAAAAAGCCAAGGAACCAATGAAGCAGTCTCTACAGGATCCCATGCCCAAAAACCTCCCCATCCAAGAGTGATATACGCCCAGTAACCTCCTAAAACTATCCCAGTGCTTAACACAAGCCAGGCAACTGAGACCATGAATTCAAAGAAGGAATCCAATTTCTGTTTACCTTCAAATTCGGGAACTTTTCCATCTTCAAGAAGTGATATACGTGAAATCGCAATAACCATGGGTATCAAACACAACGCATATCCAATGAAAATTATTGGTGGATGAACAACGTTCCAGATATTCATTAAGAACGGATTTAGACCAAGTCCATCCGTCAAAACTAGGTTGTTCAGTTTAAATGGATTACTGAGGATAGCTAGAAACAGTAAAACGGAAACCTGAATCGATGCCAATGCAAAAGAACGCCAAAACAGGGGTTCATGGGCAAAGTCACGAAATATAAGTCTAAAAATATAATATGATACACCAATGAGAAAAGCCCAGAAGAAGTAACTTCCTGCTTGACCACTCCAGATAGCTGAAAATTTGAAGAATACATCCATATCATTATTGACATACTCGCTTACGTAGAAGAAGCTATAATCATTAATGATGATAGAATAACTGAAATAAAGAAAAGCTATTAGAAGGGCGACTATTCCAGTAGATAGACTCATCTCTGAATAAATTTCCCACTTTTCAACATATTTTCCTAATAATACTAGAATTGCGTCAAGTATAAAGGCAATCAAGCTAATTAGAAGTATGATTGCCCCTAAATCCATACCAAATGATCCAAAACCAATGTAAATCATCGTTCAATCTCCAAAGTATTAAGCTCTTTTCGTTCCTCTTCTTGTTCTCTTGTTTATACTTGCTGTACTTCTATTTCTATATCTAACTTCTCTCCTGCCCTTAAGAATCTTACGTGCACTCTTCTTCTTATACTCAACATAAGTGTATAGTCCTGCAGGGATGAAAATACCAACCACAACGACTAATCCAATAACTAGTTCAAAAGGTGTTGATTCTTGGTGACCAAGGATATAGAAAAAACTGATGTGACTAGAACCAATATTTAGTTCGTAATCGATTGACTCAAAATAATAGGAATATGTACCAGGACGAGGGAGTCCATCAGGAAAAGTAACTCTCCAAATATGTGTATCAATTTGTACAAGGGATAAAGACTTTTTAGTATCGCCAGATCGATGGTAATAGATACTAACATATTTGACTGCCCCTTGAGAAGGGATATCTTGGGCACTTACGGTAATTGAGAATTCCTTGTGAACGGGTATTTCCAATGATGGAAAAAAGCCTATCTCGACAACTTGTGGAGGCCATTCATCTATTTGCCACACAAAGAAATAATTACCTCGAATAACTTGATTTCCTAAACTATCATTCACAATAACATTGAAATTTACCCTTGTTCCGTCAACATGAGCATCTAGTGAGGTATTATACATGTTACCAACACGAGAGCTTGGTACCATTTCAATAAGTTGATAAGGATCATCATTTATTGAATAATTAAATAAAACATTGGAAACTCCATCGGAGTCGAATGCTGCGATTATTACCGTAACAGGATCATTTGGACGTGGTGCAGAAGGCGACCAGAGAGCGTTTAGAACCCCAGGTTTACTGTAAAGCCATAAATTTGAGAGGGTAAAGACAGCAAGAGATTGCGTTACAGTAAATTTATCTTTCCAAAAAGATTCAAATCCTGCTGTACCATCCTCATTAGCCAATTGATAGTATCCTCCATGCTTATTGTCATATAATTTATCATTGAGGAATTCTATAATGTCCAAAATCAGATTATAAAATAAATTATTGCCTGTTAGTTCATATGCCTCATCGAGCGCTCTTATGGCGTAGAATTGCCTCTCTGTATATTTTTTGGGGTCAATGAACTCTGGACCGTTATATGAAAAGGTTGCATAAAATCCTCCGTACTTTTGATCCCAGAAATTCAGTAAGACAGTGTTAAGAAGGAGGAGAAAGTCATCATAATAGGCTTGATTTTCAGTTACGTTATATAAGTGAGAGAGAAACTCAAGCATGAGTGAATTAATAAAAATATCGGCACTATATGGATCAACCACACCATAAGTGCTATTTAATCCAGTGTAAAATAGTCCATTTGTGGTATTGCGGCACGTTGTGTTAAAAAAGTCGTAAATTTGCTTTGCTCTAAGCAGATATGTCACATTTGATTCGTATTCATACAAATCAAGGAGAGCATCTCCAAAAATTGCATTATGATCTGCACGTGGAGCTTCCGGAACATAAGGGTCTTGTGGACTTGGATTGACAACAGGAATAAACCCAGAATGTGAAAGTATGTAATAATAATATCCATCGGTACTATTCCAACCGTGAGAATCTTGAAAATTAAACGTACTGACTGCATAATCCCGATAAGTCTCATTTCCAGTCTCTTCCGCAAGAGAAATGAGAGCTTGAATTGCTTTTCCTTCAATACCAGGTCTTTTATACCGAACTGCTTGACTGGTAAGAAATCCTTCAAAGATAGTATCGTATAATTCGCTGATCATATTATTTGCAGTTTTTTCAGCGATTTCAAGAGCATACTCTCGCTCTGTATCATTTATTACCGCTTCAGCAAGTTTCAATAAAGCGAGAATCGCCTGAGCGTTATCATAGGTTTTTTTCTCTTCATTAAGGCTAGATTCCTGCCACAGTTCATCCTTTGATGTATAAAATCCACCTGAAACGTTATCGTATAAATGGTCAATCATGGCATTACCTACCTCAATGGAGTAAAAGAGAAAGTTTGGAAAGTATGCTTCGGGTTCATCTTGAGAAATATCACTCACCCTGAAAGATGAAGAGAGAATATTATTTATTGTCTGATCTAATCCTTCTTGCGAATCTGAAAAAGTGAGAAGTTCAGTAGAATTGCCTTTTGGTGTAAATGTAACAGGAAATGGGCTGGGAACGAACGTTCCGAGAATGAAAAGGAACAAGAAGGAATACTTCAACCATTCCTTTCTATGGGATTGTAGTAGTGACATCAGTGACATAGGTTTTTCCATCTTTTCGATTTTTTAAATGTATTAAGTGTAATTAACCGACGTTTGGGCGGATAATACTTGAGTTTAATTATTTATTGAGTAATGATCTGATAGGAGGCGGGAAAGTAATGAACGATTGTTAATGAATCAAAATCTTGTAACTTGTTTCATTTCACGAATTAGGAAAATACTACTCACATCTCCCGACCGATGATAAAAAAAAAGGTGAAGAAACAGCATATGATTGCTGTTCTTATCCCTTTAACATAGTGTATAGCTGCTCTAACTTAACGTCGTTTCTTTCCAACGATTATAGCAAGTATCCCAAATACTGGGAGAACAAGAAGCCATCCAAATCCAGGTGCACTCTTGGCTCCGTCAATAGCTTCAACAGCTTTGGCGTATGCCTGATCTAATTTTACTAGTGCCAATTGTAACTTCTCTGTGGCTAGGGTAGGATTGTGGAATGCAGTATCGTAGGCATCTGCTAAATCATCTGCTTCATCGAGTAAATCGTATGCTGCATCTACAACTGCTTGGTCAATACCTTTAGTTGTATTAGCTTCCTCGACTTTAGCGGAAACATTCGTAAGTTTCGTGTCATATAGCGCAACTAAATCTTCAACTTCACCGACATATCCTTGCATAGCTGTCCAAACGGTCGTAGCGTTTACAAATAAACCAAGTGAAACGTTAGAATCCGTGTGGCACAAGCTGCAAGCCTCGGGGAATGGACTAAATTCCCAAGTGTGGTTAAGACTGGCAAATCCAGCTGGTACAACTGTAGGATTACCGAATCGATCAGTTCCTTCATGTGCGGGAATCCATTGATAGCCGTGACAGTCGGTACAGGATAATGTGCTGTGTTGACTATCGTTACCAGCATCAGTCAAGAAGTCAAACTGAGTGTGACAGGTACCGCAAAGTTCATTTGTCGTTGCAGCTCTTAATTGATGACCATTGGGTCCCATAGCACTTGATGCCTCTGCTGCGTTAATTGACGCATCATGGGGATCGTGACAGGTTGCACACCAGATGTTGGTAAGGCTTGTATCCGTAGGATCTACTTCAGATAAATCTTTGTAGGTCGCTTGTCCAGCCATACAATGGAGACAAGAGGATTCTGCCTGTCCACTTGCAAGCAGGTCGTCAAGTGAATCTGAATGAGCACTTTGCGCCCATGCAGGGTATTGAGCACCGCCTGCACCCATATGACATGGTATACATGACATTGGACTTTCACTTACAACCCCAGGTTCAGGATGACACGCAGCACATGTGATGCCGTAATCCCAGAATGTTCCAGATGCTTCTAGATCTTCAGGTTGAGTAGTATTTTCCCATCGAGTTACCATGCAGCATCCACCTTCGGCAGCAAACTCTTCAAGCGTCCATACAGTGGGGGGCATGAAGGGGTTGTTACCATAACGGACTACATGGGTACTATTCACGACTAACTTGTCTCCAACAAATTCAGAGTGCCAAGTATCGTTCCATGAATCAACAGTGTCGCTATGACAAGAGGCACAGTCATCAGGGCCCCAGGGATCTTCTATATCACTATGGTCATGAGCTTCAAACTTGAACGAGGGTTCAAGAATTGATACACCTAGACCAGCAGCTACAGCAGTTCCCATGAATGCGATCGTAAACCAATAGAATAAAACTACCCGTCGACCGTTCCACTTGCTTTGACGAACTAAGATATCTTTTTCATCGTTCATTCAAAATACCGCCATTAGAGAAGAAGAAAAAACATAATCTCCTTCTTTGGATTTTTCATTCATGTTTGTTAGTTGAAACTAACAATCACAAGTGTAAATTGATAGAAAATCGATTTTATTAATTTTCGTATCTTTCACCCAACCTAGTAACCTTTGGACAACCAATCGCTTACTCATTTAAACAAGAGAGAAAAAAGAAATTACAGCTGAAAATTGCTGTAATTGTTTATTTTGTGCTTATTGTCTTTTCTTGCGGAAAATTATCCCAGCGATTCCGACTAGACTAAATATCAGAACAACACTCATCAATTCGGATCCAGGTGCGGATGAACCTTATGTATGTGTAACTAGAATAGTATTGGAAAAAAAACAGAGAATAAGTGAAATAGCAATTGCTAATTCACTATAATTCAGAAATATTTACCAGTTCATTGTTTTCTTCTGGCAAATACAATTACAGAAAAAACAAAAACAGGAATAGCTGTTAGAAGCAAAAACCCGTCTGATCTTCTAGCTACAGCTGTAGTAGTGGTTGCATCGCCTTCGAGAATTTGAACAGCGTTAGGATCAGATGTAGTTGTAAATAAATATTTTTTGTATGCCCAGTTTTCTAACGCATCGACCGAGTACATGTTTAAAATGTGTGGTCCGTCAGTACTTGGCATACTTACATTTAACGGAGATTCCAGAGTGGTATTACTTGCACCATCCCAATTAAACAGAACTTCTTCAGGGAGGAAATCTTCCATTGGATTATCATCAGTGACAACAAATTCTATCCCGTAACCAGCTAAAAGTATAGATGTATTACCAGGAGAGACCAGAATAATTTGCGGTTCAGTTGAGTCCTCATGACCACAACAAACTTGCTCAATGGAATCACTTCCTTTAACTAGATAATTATTCGGAAGAAAATCTCCTTCATTTTGAGTAGTTGGTTTAGGAGTGAGCTGAATTGAGGAGGAGGTAACTTGCATAATGAAAGCTCCTCCAATAAGAGATAACAGTGAGACGAAAAGTAGTATAAAACTAATACGACCAATTTTTTGAACCAAATTAATTCTCCTCATTTATGACAATGATTTTATTCATTCTTGGTTATTTCTGTATTTCCTTTTAAAAAATCAACTTACTTTCAAGTAAGTTAAGAAAAGTTCCGAATTCTTATTTGATTTTTTATTTTGTACACTCTACCTACCTTTTTTAGTATTATGAGTTACTAAAGCGTCTCTTTGTTCATCTTCTAATGATTACGATTTTGCTTCGTCATCCTTAAATACAAATATAAGTAGTAGAATGATTCCCCCGAGGGACACGAGTTCTAATCCTGCAGCTGCAAGGAATGTTATGACAAGATCAGTATATGTTATCAAAAATCCAGCGATTATGGGGCCAGTCATTATTCCCAAATTACCTAGCAGATTGAAAAATCCCATCCCAACTGCATTCTCATCCTCTCTAATTGTATCCCCAACTAAAGCCATCGCGGGGGGCCCAGTAAATCCATTTCCAATTCCAAGAAAGAAGAACGCGATAATTACAATGACCAATCCAAAGGGAGTTATAATACCAATAATCGCGAGAATAAAAGTGTTTAGTAGACTACCAAGAATCAAGAGCCTATATCTACCTATATTATCCGATAATTTTCCAATAGGATATTGTAACAGAATAAAGGGTGTCGCAAAAATACCCAAGACCATACCCCGTAATTCAGGCTCAACTCCCAATTCTGTTTGAAGTAATAATGGTAAAATAAATAGAATAAAACCTATATGCAATCGGTCGATGAAGTTAAAGATGCCAGGTATTATCAGTCGTGGTCTTTTAGTAATAATAGCTAAATTATCCTTGAGTATAGGTTTAGATATGAGATTTTCTGGTTCTTTCAGCAATAGTGCAGCTAGGAAAAAAGCAATAACACTCAATATAGCAGCCATATAGTACGGTACTAGAACTCCAATCCCAGCAAATAACCCACCAAAAATTGGTCCCAATCCCATTGCAGAGGCAAGAAACATCCCAAATATTCCCATATTCTTCCCTCGATTTAGTTTTGTGGATTGGTCTAATACCATTGTCATAAGAGTTTGCCAACAAAGGACGGTGAAAACGCCTTGAATAAATCTAAATAATATCAATATCGGGAAATCAAGTGTTACAGTCATTAAAAAGTAAAAAATAGATGCACCTGCACTTCCCAAGAGAACGAAGAGTTTTCTTTTACCGATTTTATTAGAAAAGATTGCTAGGAGGATACCTGCAGATAAATAAGCCGCATATAAAGCTGTATCAAATAAGGAGGCATCAATAAATCCTAGGGTAAATCTTTCGAGGATGAATTCATATTGATTTGTATGTAAAAGAGCAGGGGCTAAAATGCTTAATAAGGTTAGGATCCCAATAATCAGTATCTGTATCATTGTGAGTGAACTCTTTTCCTCATGCAAAGGTAGATATGCGTAATTTATCGATTTTTCAGTTTACTTACAAATATTTTTTAGACATAAATCTCAAGAAAAATTTAAACGATCATATAAGAAAATAACATGCGCTTCCAGATGGAGAAAAGATTATGACTGTCAATATTAACCGTCAGTGGCTCTTGAAGAGTAGACCTATTGGCTTAACAAAAGAAACAGATTTTCAAATGGTAGAGACTATTATTCCTGAATTAAGGAAGGGAGAATTTTTAATTCGAAATATCTATTTATCGCTTGATCCGACAAATAGAGGTTGGATGAACCCTGTCAAGACATACGTACCACCAGTTAAAATTGGTAGTGTAATGAGAGGTATAGGGGTTGGAATAGTAGAAAAAAGTGAAAATCCTAAATTTCCTGTAGAAAGTATTGTTACTGGATTGTTAGGTTGGCAAGATTATTTCATTAGTGATGGTTCGGGATGGATGAGCGCAATTCCTTCTTTACCAAATGTTCCCCTCCCTGCATTTCTTAATCTTTTTGGAATGATCGGATTAACTGCATATTTTGGTTTAATGGATATTGGAAAACCGCAAAGTGGTGAAACACTTGTTGTATCCGCTGCTGCTGGAGCAGTGGGATCGCTTGTTGGACAAATTGGGAAAATTAAGGGCTGTCGCGTTATTGGGATAGCAGGTACCGATGAAAAATGTTCTTGGTTGACACAAGACTTGAGATTTGATGCTGCTATAAACTATAAGACTGAATCAGTTTTTACTCGGATGAAAGAATTATGTCCTGAAGGGATTGACATTTACTTTGCCAATGTGGGTGGAAAAATTCTTGATGCTGCACTTGGCAATCTAAACCTTAATGCTCGTGTAATCGTTTGTGGACTTATTTCGCAGTACAATGCTACCGATACAGTACCTGGCCCATCCAATTTTCCAAACATTGTACTAAAACGGGCCACTGTTAAAGGTTTCATTGTCACAGATTATTTTAAGAGGATGAATGAGGCGTTTAAAGATTTTCAAACCTGGTATGTAAGTGGAAAACTACAATATCGGGAAGAAATTGTGAAAGGGTTAGAAAATACCCCTAAAACCTTTAATAAATTGTTTGACGGTTCAAATAGAGGAAAACTTATCATAAAAGTATCTGAGGAACCAATTCTATGAAGTGAGATTCAAAGTAGCCGTATCTTTGAATCAAATGATGGGACAACTCCTTCAAATTCCAAAAATCCCTTTTCTTTCATAGTTTTAAGTCTTAACTGGATGCCTTCAAATTTATCAGCTAAAATTTCATTCAATGTTCGATAATCCAATTCCCCTCCATGTTCTGTCAAAACGCGTTTCATTTCTTCATATTCTGCTTCATAATCTATCGGTTCCACTAACTAACATTTCAATTAATGGACTGGTTCATACTTTTTATTCATATGTGAATGCTCGAGCAACATCAAGAATACGATTCACATTTGGTAAGATATTATCTTCCAGATTACGATTGAATGGAATAGTGAAATCAGTACATACTCTACCAAATTGAAATTTTGAGTTAATTTCTTCGGCTACTATCGCAGCTATTTCACCTGACAGTCCAAATCGTAAATAATCTTCATCTACCACGATTACACGATGAGTTTTTGATACTGAATTAATGATACAGGATGTATCAAGAGGAGAAACCCATCGTAGATCAATAATCTCTGTGGAAATATCTTCATTAGTAAGTATTGCAGCTGCTTCTATACATCTATGCACTGAAACCCCAAGACTAATCATAGTCAGATCAGAACCTTCACGTAAAATTTTCGCTTCACCAATGGGTAATGGTTGCCATTTGTTAGGTACTTCGCCTTTTGCTCCTGCTTCAGGTATATCAAAGGTGACATTTTCTCGACCTCCCGTTCCCATGTAATCGAGCCAATAATCCGCTAGCAATTTATGTTCAAGATAAATAACTGGATGATCCGCCTCGATTGCTGAAAGCAATAAATTTCCTGCGTCCGCAGGATTCGAGGGAACTACAACATTTATTCCTGGAATATGAGCAAGCCATCCCCACAAAGACTGCTCGTGTTGCCCTCCATCTCCATATCCACCTCCGCAGCTAGCTCTAACAACTAACGGAACACTCCACTTTCCTCCAGAAAAAGCATGCACTTTAGCAGCATGATTTAATAACGCGTCAGCTGCAACTCCAATAAAGTCAACAAGCATAATTTCGACGATAGGTCGAAGTCCAGCCATAGCCGCAGAAACACCTGCCCCAAGAAAAGCGCTTTCACTTATAGGTGTAGACTGAACTCGCTCTTTTCCAAATTGAGCTAAGAGATTCACCCGTAAAGTATGTAAATCTTCTCCTAGAAGAAATATGTCTGGATTTTCGCTCATTGCTTGTTTCAAAGCACTTTCTATTGCCTCAGCAAATTCCATGGTTCTCATAATACACCTTCCTCCTGAATGATTCCCATTATTCTTTCAACTAGTAGATTGGTTTCAGATTGAATGGAAGACTTAATCTGGGTGAACTGATCTTCCAAATCTCTATTATCCTTCTCAAATCGTAATAGTGGATCTTTGGAATCGCTTAGTTGCATCCGAGATTTTGCAATCAGAGAAAGTACTTTTGTAACGCTTCTAATTCTCTTATCAATTCGACCACCTTTGTACTGAAGTACTGATTTCATTAAGGGTCCTGTAACCGCTCCAAATTCTTTTCTTGGGGCACGATGAAAGCGGAGTAAAGGATCCCCCAAAAAATGTCCTTCGTTATGAGTACAATTAGCTTGAATGAAATAGGGTGATTTAGTACTTTTTCGCATCCTTGGAATGGCAGTTTCTACAGCTTGCCAGACAGTAGTAACATCTGATCCATCAATTTCACGTGCCTCAATTCCAAAACCCCGAACTCGATCTAGAAGTACCCCACCAGTGACTTCAGAAGATTGAGTGGTAATAGCCCAATTATTATCTTTGCATACAAACAGGACTGGTAAGCTCATTGCTGCTGCTAGATTTAATGACTCCAGAAGCATACCTTGATTCATACTTCCCTCTCCAAAAAACGCTACCGCAATATTATTCGTTTTTCTATATTTTGCAGCCAGTGCAAACCCCACTGCAGAAGGACCAGACGAACCGACAATTCCTGAGGATGTCAATAACAATTCCTGACTAAATAAGTGCATATGGCCTCCCATCCCTAAGCACAATCCCTTTGGATGCCCCAAAATTTCCAGTAATAGTGCTTCAAGATCAACACCTCTCATCACAAATGGTGGAGTACCTCTATGGTCAGTAGCGATTGCATCTCCAGGAATTAGGTGTGATAGGACTCCCGCAATTATTGCTTCTTCCCCTATACCTAAGTGCATTTCACCATATATATGGCCATCATTCCAAAGACGAGTAATTGTTTCTTCCATGAAACGACTGCGATACATTAATTCATAAAGCTTTAACAGGGTCCTTTCTTTCATGAAAATCACTTTCAGCTGATTCTCATAAAGGATTGAAATAGACTAAATAACTATTCACAATAAGCTTAGTATGACCAAGGGAATTAAGACGGCACTAGCTCCTACACTAACTCCTGTTAAAACCGTCACGCCTTTATCTTTTACAACTTCTATGCCATATCTTCTATTGGCTAATACTCTTAGAATTCCTCCTAGTGTAATTGGAATGGCCATATGAGGGGGAAAGAAAAAAGCAAGGACGAATCCTAAACCAAGATTAGCTCCACTAATCATACCAAAGAGACCTCCGATTACTAATTCCCCTAAATTTATTACTGCGCCTATATCTCCAGAAGCAAACACTGATACAAGGGCAGCTTCGAATGGAAAAGTGGGTGCAGGAAATTCAGGTGTACCGATACCTATTGTAGACCAAAGAATTAAAGCAAAGAAAGGTGTAGTCAATGCAGCAGCGATATAACCAACGAAAAATGTTTTAAGAACGTACCTATTGGAGGTTTTTGTTAATTGTGCTAGCTTATATGATTGTACTAAGGTTCTACCTTCTCTAATCTCTGGTACGGGAGTGGCTATGAATGGGGTGTAGCTGTTTCGAATTCCCACAAGATAAATAGGTAGCAAGTCAAAGATAAATGGAGGTGATATCGATGCAGAGGATTTTGCAGAGCTTGAAATTGATAGGTAAAATGTTACTGCAGAACCAATTCCCATTATCCAAAATATAACTAAGAAGGTTATAAGTAAGTTATCTCCAAGAATTTTAAATTGATAAACAAATCCTACACAAAGCAAAAACAAAACTCCATAAAGGAGAACAAAGTTCAAATTTCTTATTGTGAAAATAGTTCTCTTCACCTTTCTGTCAACTGGATGATTGGAATGAGATTTAATTAATGTATTACTTTCCTCCTTATCTTCAATGGAAGAATCAGTCGGATTTTCATTAGTTTTTCCATTTTGTGAATCATTTTTAGACTTAGAATTACCATTCATCAGTTTAGGAAATATTTTCTTTAGTACGAAGAAAAAGATTCCCGATAGAATAAGTGCTCCAAGGAGAAATCCGATGGTAAATGATAGGTATACATCCTCCAATCCTGAAACAAAAAAAGAATAGAATTCTGTTCCTTTTGGGTATTTATCTAATAAGAACGGTCCCAACACAGGCCCATATATACAAATAGAGGCAATCCCTGCAGAAAATGTCATTTTAGGACGATCAATAATAAATCCTACTGAAAATAAGGCTACACCAATGATACCTAATGAAAGGCCTAATATCCACCCATTTTGAGGTTGAGAGATATCAATGTAGCTTAAGCCCAGAATTAGTGTTACCGCACTGAAAACAAACCCGATGAAGGCAGATTTAATAAATAGAGGTAGTTTTTCGCTTTGCTCTGTTAAAACATTGATCACTTCGGTCTGTATTATTTGGTCTGGAAAAGGATACTCTTCATCATCATTAATGAATTTATTTTTTAGGAATAATCCAAGAAGAATTCCCATGACACCTGGAACAAGCATTAAAAACCAATGAACTAAGATAGGTTGTATCCACGTCTCACTAAATACGATTGTGTTGTTAATTATATCTTCACCAGGTAATAACCAAGAAGGCCGATCAAATCCAAAATCTGCAATTCCATCAGCATTCAGGGATAACCAGATCAAAAAGAGTAACGTACGACTGGCTTCTGCAGAAAGACTTGCACCAAAAGCAATAGCGATCAGAGTTAGATTAGAACGTTTATCAATTCCCTTTTTACTAAGAATAAACTTGCCAAGAAGAAGAGCAAAGACTCCACCCAATCCAATTGATATAAACCCCATCGAGATGGACAAATATAAATTAATAAAATTGAAAAATAGTCCAAAAGGAACAGCAATTAGTAAAACCCATTTCAAGTCAATACTTTGATCAGCTTGAACTTCATTTTGATTTTCCTTGACTTTCTCCAAATTATTCATGATTAAAAGTGATTTTCATCCCTATTTAAATAGGAAATGAAACTGGTAATAACTTACATTTTCATATATGGGAGCGAACTATGTTACAGTAGTTTTACTTGAGAAACCTCTTGAATTCTCTCTTTTAACGCTTAGCTCAACCATGTGTAAAGTATATGATTGCAGTGTGACCTTTTCCTGTAACATTCAAATTTCGAGTAATCTGAGGAATATGCCGTGGATCTTCCATTGACAAGATTCTTTTCGTCATAATAATATATCCTAAACTAAGAAAAAGAAGCATTCCGAGCATAGATCCTCCCAAAAGGAAAAAATCAACTGTGATGTTTGGAAGAAACAATCCAACTAATGAGAAAAAGTCAATCCAAACTAATTACAGATAAAAGTTAATTTTCAACGGGTTTATTGTCAAAAATTTTACAATGAGTACTCCTAGAATGAATGATAAAGTTAACAATACACCAATTATGGCGAAATTCATATTATTCACATTTATGAGTAAATTTTATGGTAAACGGCTATAAAATTTGGGTAATCGAGGATTTGATTGAAAACACGGAATAAATATCGACCATACATCTATACTCTTTTAGATATCGTAGGTAAAATATCATCAACTTGTTCGTAGTAAATGTTCTTAACAATGTCTGGATGATTATGTCAATGAATGATACTAAATCAATAGCTACTCTTGGTGGAGGATGTTTTTGGTGTCTAGAAGCTGTTTTTTCTGATATTCAAGGAGTTCTTTCTGTGGAATCTGGTTATTCAGGTGGTACTATCGTAAATCCCTCATATGAACAGGTATGTTCAGGAAAATCTGGACATGCAGAGGTGGTGCAAATTAAATTCGATTCAAGTATTATTTCCTTTGACGAAATATTAGAAATCTTTTTTGCAATACATGATCCAACCCAGCTTAACAGACAAGGAAATGATATCGGTTCACAATATAGATCAGTTATTTTCTATCATTCAGAAGAACAAAGTGAAAGTGCTGCTTATGCAATCAAAGTTTTAGAACAGAAAAAAATTTGGAACAATCCGATTGTAACAGAAGTGTCTCCACTTGAAAAATACTATCCAGCTGAGGATTACCATCAAAATTACTACAATAACAATCCGACCCAATCCTATTGCTCTTTTGTTATTTCACCAAAAATATCAAAGATTCGAACGAAATTCAATCACAAATTGAAACCTACCCTTAGAGGAAGAAACGCCTAGAAATTTGAGGAGATTCGTGATGAAAGAGTATATCGATGTAAATAGAAAACGATGGGATGAGCTAGCCGACGTTCATTTTAATGGTGAGTTTTACAATGTAAAGAAATTTCGGGAAGGGGGCATTGCTATTAGTGATCTCGAGGTAAAAGAAGTTGGAGATGTAACAAATAAGAAATTATTACACCTGCAATGTCATTTTGGAAAGGATACACTATCTTGGGCAAGATTAGGAGCCCAAGTAACAGGAGTCGATTTTTCTTCCCGAGCAGTGTCTTTGGCCAGACAGCTTAGTAAAGAGATTGGGATAGAGGCAACGTTCCTACAATCAGAAATTGGGAAATTAGATAAGACTAACTTACCTTCAAATTCATTTGATATTGTTTTCACAAGTCACGGGGCAATATATTGGCTTCCAGAATTGAAAAAATGGGCTGAAATGATAGCTTATTATCTAAAGCCTGGAGGATTCTTTTACATTGCCGAAGGTCATCCAATGGCACTGATTTTTGACGATGAGAATGAAACAGATTTCAGAGTTCGGTATCCTTATTTTCATCAAGATAATCCATTAGATTTCGATTATGATTCCTCATATGCTAGTGGAGACGTAAAAATAAAAAATACAAAGGAATATGGGTGGATTCATGATCTCGGATATATTGTTAATAACTTAATTGATGCAGGATTACAGATTGATTTCCTTCATGAATATCCATTTGTTTCATGGGAAATGTTTCCCTTTCTTAAAGAAAAAGAAGGGTGGTGGCATCTTCCTGAAGAGTACCAAAAGATACCATTAATGTTCACACTTAAAGCGACGAAAAAAGGACTTTAAATAAGATTATATAAGAAGAATCCTTTAAACAGTCTAATCGTCTAATAATTTTACATGTTTGGATATTTACTAGAATGGTGAGAATGAATTAATGAATCGTATCTTTTTGATTTTCCTCTGTATTTGTACAATTACTATTTTCAATCTTCCTAACACCTCTTTTATTAGTACGACAAGTTTTAAAGTACAATCCAAATCATTTACGTCGGATATTCAGGTTCATGATCCTATTCATATAACAGATGACGAAGATCTTATGACTAAAGCTCAATCTGAGAATTGGGATTTAAATGGTACTCGTGATGGGTCATCTAACAAGCCTTTTGTAATTTCGAATTTAACAATTTCCTTGGTTGATACGAAACTAATCTGGATTGAAGGAACATCTCTTCACATAACTATCGAGAAAAATAAATTATCTGGTGGAGGATCAGGAATAGCTCTTTGGAATTCAGATAATATAATAATATCTATGAATCATATTTTTGATAACTCTTATTCAGGAATTGATCTGCAAGGTACAAATACTACAATATCAAACAATGTTATTGAAGGGAATAGTGTTGGAATAGGAATGTTCGGACGCGGGAACGCACTAATTGCTGAGAATGAAATAGTTAGAAATTCTTGGAAAGGAATAGGAATCGAAGATTTTGAACAGGTAAAGATTATAAAAAATCAAATCTATGAGAATGGAGAGGGTTTGGAATTTTTAATGTACACTCGTAGCACAGTAGTACATGATAATAATATTCATGACAATACTCAATGTGGAATATTTCTTGGGGATAATTTCCTCGTAAATATTACCAATAACAGAATTCATCACAATGCAAGAAATGGTATTCAATATGAGTTTGCGTTTGGTAACTCTAATATTTCTGATAATCAGATTTTCGACAATGGGATAAGTGGGATAGAGATTATTTGGGCAAGTAATTTTCAGATCGAATCCAATGAAATCTTTAATCATAGTCAACATGGTGTAGCAGTACTCGAAGATTGTCATAACTTAACGATCAGATGGAATAATATTTCACACTCTGTGAATTATGGGTTAACATTCACTACTTCGACCTCTGATAATATTATAACCTCTAATAATTTTGTTAATAATTCTATTCTTCAAACATCTCAAGCATACGATTCTGGTGCTAGAAACAGATTTATCAAGAACTATTGGAATGATTGGGCTTCCCCTGATAATGATAGTAACAATTTTGTTGATATTCCATATAAAATTGATGGGGATTCTGGAAGTAATGATCTATTCCCGTTATCTAATCCTTTTCCTTATATTCAACCCTCAAATAGTACACAAAATAATTCTACAACACTTGAGGTCGCCAATGAAACTTATGAACTTATAACAAAAGGATTTTTATTGCCAAACTTCTTTCTGATAGTATTTATCATTTATATAAGTAGGAAGAAGATAACTTAATAATTCCTGACCAATACTCAATTCTGGGTTCGACAATCTTACTCACCTTTAAACTTCAGAGCGGTTGAATTGATACAATAACGTAATCCGCCTCTCTCCTTTGGACCGTCATTAAAAACATGACCAAGGTGGCCCCCACAGTTTTTGCACAAGACCTCAGTTCTTTCCATACCATGACTTTTGTCGCGTTTTTCATCAATTACATCCTCTATAGGATTTGAAAAGCTTGGCCAACCGCAATTAGATTCAAATTTTGCATCAGAAGCGAATAAAATCGTATCACAGCCTGCACATTGGTATTGACCATCTTCAAAAAGATTCCAATATTGTCCACTAAAAGCTCTCTCAGTACCCTTCTCTCTTAAAATGTGGAATTGTTCAAGGGATAAAATCTCTCGCCATTTCTTCTTGGAATAATCTATTGTATCTTTCAAAAAAAACCCATTTACACTTCAAACTTCTAATTCAATGATATATTCTAAAATATCTTTGATATTCAGCACTCGTAAAGGTTCTCCTTCGATAATCGCATAAGTATACCCCCCTACTTCCATCATGTGAAGAGCTTCTGCTACACAGTCACTTGATTGTAATATCTCAGGATCTTTTAACATTGCTTCAGTGATAGGTCTATCAACATTGATGGGTGAATCCCCACATACTCGTTTAAGTAATGACCTTTCAGTGAAGATTCCTTTAATTATATCATCTTCCATAATAACTACTGCACATTTCTGATTTTTTATCATTACATCAATTACATCTCGGATCATCATTTCAGGAGGAACCATAATTGCAATTGATTTTTCCTTACATATTTGATCAAGTGCGTCTTGCATAATTGCTTCTTCTATTTTAGATTCCGTAACTGGGGTAGGTTCTTCGAAGAAAGTCAAGTCAGTTGTACAATTTTCACAGACCGCCGCACCAGGTAAGTTTTTAAATCCACAGGCTGGACATTTCATCTTAGTTTCTTCCTTTTCTGCTTATATTTTTGGTAACACTGCTTATCTTAAAATTTGTCAAGTAACTGTCCAATTTTCATCTCCATTAACAATTTCCTGCAATGGTTTTGTGACAGTATTTTTTGCCTCTTCCATTTGGGCATCAAGTAGGTCATTATACGTTGGTTTCTGAATAGCTCTGAATATCCCAATCGGTTCAGGAAATTCAGGGTAGCGCATTCGTGATAAAAAGAATGCAAGAGTTGACTCTTGTGCATTTTCATCATGATGTAATAGATCGGATTCATCAAACCCAGCTTGTTTAAAATTAATAACTTTTGGAGTAAGTCCGTGAAGAAAGATTCCTTTCTCTTGATCACGTCCGAATTTCATAGGTTTTCCATGTTCCAATTCAAAAACGTTATCATAACGCATTTCTTTATCAGTTGCATAACGAAAAGCTCCATCATTGAATATTACACAATTCTGATAAATTTCAACAAAACTCACTCCTTTGTGTTCGGCTGCTCGACGGAGGACTTCTTGCATATGATCGGGATATTGAAATATTGTTCGTGCTATGAATGTTGCTTCTGCTCCTAATGCCCAAGAAATTGGATTTACAGGATAATCTATTGATCCTGTTGGTGATGACTTCGTCCGTTTAGATTGTTTAGTAGTAGGGGAGTATTGACCTTTGGTGAGACCATAAATCTGATTATTAAACAGAAGAATCTTGATATCCACATTTCTCCTTATGGCATGCATTAAGTGATTCCCTCCAATGGATAACCCATCACCATCACCCGTCACTACCCATACTGATAGATCAGGTCTACTACATTTAAGTCCTGTAGCAATCGTTGGGGCTCTACCATGAATCGTGTGCATACCATACGTGTCCATATAGTAGGGAAACCGACTACTACATCCAATACCACTAATTACTACAAAATCTTCTTTGGGTATACCAAGTGTGGGAAGGACTCGTTTGAGGTTCGCTAAAATGGCATAATCCCCACAACCAGGGCACCATCGTACATCAAAACCAGAGTCGAAATCTTTCGGAGATAAAACAGGTGAGGGAAGAGGATTCTCTCTTTCAGTCATGTTCAATTCCTCCAATTATATTTTTAATTACCGTTTCTATCTCCTCAACATGAAAGGGCTTACCTTGCACTTTAGTTAGGCTTTCTGCGATGATTGAGAATCGAGCTTGAATAATGAAATGCAATTGTCCGTTATTCAATTCAGGAATGAGAATCTGTTTATAAGAACTTAAAATCTTTCCCAAGTTTGCTGGTAATGGATTTAAAAATCGAAGATTAGTATCTGCTACTGAAAACCCTTCTTTTCGTAAGTTTTCACTTGCTGTATGAGCTGCACCGTAAGTAGATCCCCATGATAACACTAGAATATCTCCTTTGGAAGGGCCTTCTACCACTTGAGAGGGTATCTCTTTCCCGATTCCTGAAACTTTTTGCTCTCTGAGATTGACCATCTTTTCATGATTCACAGGATCATAGCTCACATTACCAGTAATTATCTCTTTTTCCAATCCTCCAATTCTATGTTCTAATCCCTTAGTTCCCGGTACTACATAGGGCCTTGCAAGGTTCTCATCTCTTGTATAAGGAGTAAATCTCCCATCAGATCCCATAGAACTCTTTCTGGGATTGTTGATTTCGATAGGTGAAAGCTTGCTAAGATTGGGTATTTTCCAAGGGTCGATATTATTTGCTAAATATGCATCAGACAAGAGGACTACTGGAGTCATATATTTGATTGCAATCCTAACAGCTTTTATGGCAAGTTTAAAACAATCCCCTGGAGTTTGCGGTGCAAAAACGGGGAGTGGTGATTCTCCGTTTCTTCCAAATAGAACTTGAAGAAGATCACTCTGTTCAGGCTTTGTTGGCATTCCTGTACTTGGTCCAGCGCGTTGTACATTGACCAATATTAACGGAAGTTCAGTAATTACCGCAAGTCCAAGAGCTTCACTCATTAATGCCAATCCAGGACCTGAGGTGCCAGTTACTCCAATACTACCCCCAAAAGAAGCTCCAATTATGGAACCTATAGCCGCAATTTCATCTTCAGCTTGAAAGGTCTTAACTCCATATCCCCTTAGTCTAACTAGTTCGTGTAATAAATCACTAGCGGGAGTAATAGGATAAGCACCAAAAAATAATTCTCGGTTGGCCAATTGAGATGCGGTAGCTAGTCCTAAAGCTAGTGCTTGTGACCCTGAAATATACCTATACAAGCCTGGTTTCATTTCTGCTTTTGGAACCGTATATTGTACTGATAGAAACTCATTAGTCTCCCCAAAATAATATCCTGCCTTGAGGGTCTTCGCATTAGCTTTTACAATGGCAGGACGATTACTAAATTTCTTTTCAATCCATTTTATGGTGGAATCGAGTGGTCTTGCATAAAGCCAGGAAATTAATCCCAACGCAAAGAAATTACGTGTTAAGTTTATTTGTTTACTAGATATTCCTTCGATTGAACTTACAGCTTCTTTATTTAATTTTGTAATATTTACAGGAAATACGCGAAAATTACTTAATGTTCCGTCGTCTAGTGGACTAATGGAGTAACCAGCTTTGGACAGAGCTCTTGGCGTAAATGAGTCTTGATTTATTATCAAAATCCCTGTTGATTTTAAATCCTCAATATTAACGCGAAGTGCAGCTGGATTCATAGCCACAAGAGTATCAAGTTTGTCTCCAGGAGTATAAATCTCTGTGGATGAGAAGTGAATTTGAAAACCAGAAACCCCAGCTAAAGTTCCTTGAGGTGCTCGTATCTCTGCTGGATAGTCAGGAAAGGTAGAAACGTCATTTCCTAACATAACAGAGGCGGAAGTAAATTTTAGTCCTGCCAGCTGCATTCCATCCCCGCTATCCCCTGCTAAACGAATGACAACTCTTTCCAGTTCTTCTATAGACTTTTTATTGGGAGTTTTTTTTCTCTTTTCGAGTTTTTGAACTTCTTCCATTAATTGACCTCATTAGATGATTACAAAAACTGATTCATTTACAAATGAAACTAAGCTCCTTCTCTCTTATCCTGTGTTGGTTGTGCAGGCTTAAGAGTATGAACACTTTCAGCAAAATATTCTACCAAATAGTGTATGAAATCTCGCGCAGATACTATACCGACTAGTTTACCTTCATCTAGTATTGGTAAATGCATAAATGTATTCTTATACAAAGTTAATGCAATCTGAGCAATGGATTCTCTGCATTCTATAGTATTGTAGTCCGTATTCATAACAGTCTTTGCTAAGGCATTCTCATCTAGAGTTCCTGAACCAATGTAGCGAAGAATATCACGCTCAGTGATGATACCCTTTAGTTTTTGTGCTTCATCTAATATACAAACATAACTAGACCATTGGGATCTTAAAGCATCAATAGCATCTCTTATTGTCGCAGATTCAGGTAGTGCGTTGAGTTCGGAACGAATAAGTCTTTTACAATCATCTTTTCGGAAAATCGAGATAAGATAGTCTTCTTGAGGCATTTTAATTCACTAAATTTATTATTAGATTGGATTATTCACGAATTTCTTAGTTATTCCTAGTAAATTAAACTTATTTCGTAAACCAGAGGAATGAATGAGGAACAGAAACTCAAATCTGTAAATGAACTATCCTAATCATAAATCTTTTTTTCCGAAAAGAGTTATCGAAGAAAAACTCAAGTTATTAAAGGCTGAGGTGGATGTTTTTGTAATTTAACAGCTAGAAGTATAAATATTTCATATAAAAAAGATCCTAGATAAAAAGAGGAGTAGAATATAATCACTGAAGCAATGGCGGCGAATAAAAAAGAAAATTGAGGTGTAGGGTAGGGAAGATTGATTAAATCGTGAAGAAATATCCAAGCTCTAAATCCATCAGTGACTGCTCCTTCTGAAGGATAAGTGGGAAACATGTTCGGGAGATCACATAGCAATCCAAACAGGGCATATTTTTGAAAATAAGGACTTATTTCCTTATTTTTACGCCTCATGATTATAATTCCTACAATAGTAGTCAGAATTACAGCCAGAGATCCTGACATCAACAGTAAAATTGCTTCCCAGCATATTTCAAACCCTCCGAGCGTTACACATCCGCATTTTAATCCTTCATTGAACGTTAATATTTTAATTTGAGGATTTTGATCTGGAAAGAAAAGCATAGCCACAATAAAGTGACCTAGTTCATGGATTAGGGTGATGGGGAAATAAATAATGTTAAACATGATTGCGATTGCTGAAGAACTTATAACTAAAAGGGGTAAAATGAGAGCAAAAAGGAAAGAGAATAGAAAACTGACTCGGTGATCTTTGAAATTGACTTCATTTTCCCTGATAAACACAATAAATCATTTAATAATTGGAAAATGGTGCTATATAAGGGCTACGGGTTTTTTATCCATTTTTAATACTTTAAACATAAAATACTTACAAAAGTTACAAGTGAAGGTGATTTTACACTGACGTTTTGTGAAATTCACTCAACCGCCAATTAAAAACAATCATAATCCCATCCTAAAAATAAAAAAGGGAAAATTTTAACTGGGGAGAAGTCTTTCCTAAGATTTTTTCAAATGAATTTTTTCTTTCCCAGTTATCATACCTCGTAATCGTTCTCGGTTTTGAGGTATAATTGCGAAATAGAAATGAACCATTGTAGTGGTTAGGAAATATAAGAATATTAGAAAATGAACAAGACGAATATCAATTGCAAACCATCCTAATGGAAGTAAAATTAAATTAAAGATGTCTACAATAATACTTGGCACATGACCTGCATTTGACTGTTCTGAAAGTACTACACCAGTTACACCCATCCCAAAAATTGCAATAAGGTTAGATAAAGACAAAACTTTCTGCGCTGGATGGTATTTCATAATGTATTTTTTCTTGTCGACATTGTAGTAGTCATAGTGAGGATATTTTGAATCTGGCAGAATTCTGATATAACAGAGGAATATTATAAACATATCAAGAAAATCTCGGGGAGTAGGTATTAATTCTCCGTATTTCTTAAATCTAATGACGATTGCTGGAAAAACTATAAGATCCCAAAAACCTATGAAAACTCCAAATATCACATGAAATAATCGTGTATCACTATAATCTCCAAGAAAATACATTCCAAGAAATAGCTCTAGGCCTGTAAATAAGAAAAATATCATGAGAACGACATGAATCCAATGGTGGATTCGTTGCGAACGTTTATATCTCTCTACACTAAGGATTTGTTCCGTTTCAATTGCCTTCGGTTTGGAAGTCTCTGATTTAGTTTCTGCCATTAAAATTAGCTCCTTACTTATATGGAAATAGGTTTTTAGCTTTTCTACTAAAACTTTGTTTTCAGTGTTATCAGGTAACTTATTCAATTCCCTGATGTGATCCGATATTCTCCTCTACTTATTTTGAGGAGAACGTTTCTCTCCAACGTTCCATAAACGATGGTGGATTGTGATCATTGTCAACTATTCGCGTATACTTATGTTCAATAGGACTGGAGACCACACGACGGAAGGCATGAAAACCAATGAAGACTAATATACCAACTGGAGTAACACCAAGTAAGATGAATTTTATTTGTCCTAAATTGGCTCCTACAGGGATATCTACATCTGGATCAGCTGAACCTTCTCCAAGAAGTTTATCTGTAATCAGGAGATAGAAATCTTCGTGAAACCCGATATGATCATCTTTCGATGCGAATTGCATCATATTTAAACTTCCATTGTAGAATGCGATGTCAAATCCATCTGTATCCCCAGTTTCGAATGGTCTTACTACCTCAAGATAAACAAGGCTACTATCAAAGATTTCTTCAGTGGAAATGTCCATCTGAACATCGTTATCTGGCATTACAGTTCCAACGAATTGAATATCTCTGGCTTCTATTTGATCAGGATTTTGATTAACATAAAAACTCCATCCGTCATTAAGATTAGCCATACAGACTTCGGGTTCGGGCTCAAACTCTATTGAGACCCAGTCATTACTTTGAGGGTATACAATCAATGAAAACAAGTGAGTTTCGTTATTTGCAAATTTTACAAATCCTCCTTCTCCAAACTCTGAAATATTTTGATAACTAGTAATTTCTGACCAAAATGATTCTACTTGACCATTGTTTAGGATCAAACTCGTATTAACATTCGGTGCAACAAATCCTCTTGCGGATTGAGTAACTGCAGTTGTGCTTCCTAAAACACTGGTTCCGATAAAACCTGCTGAAAGGAAGATGATAAACATAATCATAATAAATTTAATTCTGGTGATTTTCATTTCATTAACACTCTTCGCGTATTATCACTTTTTATGTAATTTTTTTCTTTTAGAGGAATAATTAGCTTCTTCTGGATTGCGTCTTTTTGTTTCTGTCGCAAGAGTATTCTCAAAGCGATTTTTATTGTCCAAAGTGTTAGTTTTACCATACTCTAATTCGGTCTCGTTCAGAAACTCGAGTTAGCGTTGTGTCTTCACTGTATTACCGCCGATAAAGACGCGCATGTTTTCTTGAATACAATAAAATAAACAATTGTTACAGTTAAAATATTTTTCTATGTTTTTTAACTAAAAAGTTACAAAATATACAAAAAATACATCAGAAAAGGGAAATAATTCAAGAAATACCAAATCATATTGACTGAGATTTCTAAGAGTGGTTTATCTACTTGAGGAAGTACTCAAAGGAGAATAAAATCAGGCAAAACCGAGACTAAACGCACAAAGAATTAAAATATTTTTCATTACAGTGATCTAGTGAATATAGCGGAGTAAAGGCACAAAAACTAAGGAAAAAAATGAGTTAATCTATACTTTTCCTTTAAAATCGTTCTTTTTTATCCGATATAAACAGCACTCATCACCTTCGCGGATACACTTTTCTTTAACCGCATGAGCTCCAATTAATTCACTTACGATTGATTCATCGACTGTACAGGCAAGAGAATTTTCTTTTGCAACACCGAATATAAGGCAATTGTAATTTTTTAGGGCAAAAGAAACATCATCCTCTAATACTTCAGGAAATTTACCATACATTCGATATACTTTGACAACACTTTGTAAACGATCTCTCAAAGATTCATATGATCCTCCAGGTTCAATATTTTCTTTGATTGCTGGTTGTACTTCACTAGCAATTTGTTTTCCTACTTCTCGAAGCAGTTCAATTGTTGCTTCAGTACCAATTCTTTCCTGCACCTCTGCTAGTAGTTTGATTGAAAAATCGCGATATTGTTTAGGAAATTCCTCAATGGCATCTGGATGTAAGGAATAAAGAATAGCAGGACGGCCAGTTGTGCTTTTCTGAGTAGTACGGATCACTAAGCCTTCTTTTTCTAGGATTATTAGATATTGGCGAGTAGCATTTATACTGATCTTGAGGTAATCAGCAATTTCTTTCACAGTACATGATTCTTCAGCGGTAGACCCACTGAGTAATAAGTATTGCAAAATCTTATCTTTTGAGGATGCAGTTGTTCCTGTTTCCAAATTTAAAAGGACCCTTTTTTTAGTTCGAGATATTGTGGAGTAATATAATTGTAGACACTGATTAGTCAAAAAAAACGCTTTCAATGTCTTCTATGTATTAATAAGTATTAATGGTTTTTAAGTTTTTAATTTATTTCATATACATTATATATTAGTCCTTCAACTTTGAGGAGGATTTTCTTACTACAGATACTAACATGTATCAACTAAAGGTTTCATTTTCTTGAAGATCTTGAACATTGATCCGTCTTTAATATGAGAATTTGCAATCTACAATGTTTACAATTGTGAATCTCCTTTTGGGAAGGATAATATTTTCATACGAGAAAGACTTACAAAAGTATAGCTAGGGCTCATTGAAATCGAAGATATAGATTATTTGCAGGTAAAAAATCTTTAGGCTACTGAAGAATCAATATAAATGAGAGATCTATTCATGTTACCCGAGAATGTCCGAAATAACGAAAAATGGATTATTTTTACACTTCTTACTGGCTTCTTAATTTTTAACTTCTATATGGTTTTCATCTCAATAAAATCATTTGCAGGATTCACTGTAAGTGGTCATCCTGTATTTTTGATGGTTCCTTTTGCCTTTGCAACATACGTATGTTTTGGATTAACTTTGTTTAGTGGAATTCTCTACTTAGTTTGGAGAAGAGATCAAAAACTTGACCTTATATTGTTATCCAGTGCTCAAGTAGGTGTTGTGCTCGGAGCTATCACAATTATCATTGGAATGATCTGGGCAAAAGTAGAATGGGGAGCATTCTGGGATTGGAATCCTCGTGAAACCATAACACTTGTAATGTGGTTAGTGTATGTGGGCTTGCTAATATTTCGTGACATGTTAGAAGTAGATAGTCATGAAAGACGAGCGACCATCTCTGCAATTTTTGGAATCCTTGCTTTCGTATCAGTTCCTCTCTCATACGTGATTGTAGGAATTATTCACCCAAACCCTCCTGAAATGTCTTATAGTACGGGTGCTGGAATGTTTTTAATGATAAACTTCGTTTTTATCGGTGGATTTGCATTATATCTGATTTTTCAGGCATATCGTTTGAATAAGATCGATTTCGAATTGCAAAAGATAAGAAAGGTTAGAATGGAGGAAGCTTAACTTATAGTATTTGATTAAAATGGAGGAAATACCATGGCAGATATATTTGATGAATTATTAGGATCAGAGTTAAATCTGATGTTTTTCATTTCTGTAACAGTTTGGCTGATTATTTTTTTGTATCTACTATATACTAACGATCGAGTAAAGAAGCTAGAACTAGAACTTGAGAGTCTTAAAGACGATTAACAATCCCTTAACAAAATGTAATATTAGTTACTCGTTACGAATTAATCCTTGAGTGTCTGAAATGGTTACTAATGATAAAGCCGTTGTAACACTTACAAAAATAAGGAAAACTTATGGGTTTACAGCTGCGCTCAAAAATATAAATCTTACAATTGAAAAGGGTGAAACGATAGGATTAATTGGAAATAATGGAGCAGGCAAAAGCACTTTGCTTAAAATAATGGCATTACTAGTGTCACCTTCCTCGGGGAGTATGAAGTTTAATGGATTAGATATGAAGGATCGTAAATCCGATATCAAACGAGATATGGAGGTTTTATTGAGCCAAGTTTTTCTTTTTGATGACCTTACTGGGAGAGAGAACCTCGAGTATTATTACAAAATGAGTAAAAGAATCACTAACCCCAAACAAGCTGTGAAAGAAATTATTCAGAAGTTCAAGCTTAAATTGTATATCGATCGACCTGTAAGGGAATATTCCACAGGAATGGCAAAAAAGTTGGAGATTCTTCGCGTTTCCTATCCTACTCTTCCAGAAATATTACTTTTGGATGAACCTTTTAGTGGATTAGATGTAGAAAATAGAGAAATGCTAAATGAAATTATTGTAGAACGACCACCAGAAACGACTGTGATAATTTGTTCTCATGATTTTGAAGCGATTGCTCGATTATGTAGTCGCGTTTACTATTTGGAAAAGGGAAAAATTAGTCAATCCTATCTTCCAACCGAATATAACAAATTCTTAAACTTAAAAGACTAGTCTAGAGGAACCTGTTGAAGTATTATGTCTATAATTGTTGATACCTATAACATGATGAAGAAAGATCTAGTTTTAGAATTTCGAACAAAAGAAACACTTTTCTCCATGGGTTTGTTTTCATTTGCAGCAGTGTTAATATTCTCCTCACTATTCAAACTCATTGAAAATATTACCTTAGAAGCACATTATACCATCTCAACAGCAGCAATGTGGTTTATTATTACATTCACAATCATGTTAGGGGTAAATTCGGTGTTCTCCCGAGAAACTCAAAAAAACTCAATTTATTCCCTTCTTTCATTACCTGTAAAACCCCAGGCAATCTTTTTAGCAAAATTGTTGTACTTACTTGTTATAGTTGGCGTGGTTGAAACTTTTGCCTTCATTGTAGCTATTATATTTTTAAATATCTCTATCCAAGGAAACTTGGCAATTTTCCTAATTGTTTTAATTTTCGGTACAATAGACCTTGCTGTCGCTGGATGTATAGTATCCCTGTTGACCATTTATGCAAAATCGAAAACTCTTGCCATCCCAATTCTTTTTTTCCCATTAATTATTCCCTCAATAATTATTGCAGCCGATGCCACAAAGAATTTGACTTTTTATTATGATCCTACTGCAGCTATCTCTAACGCTCTAATCTTGTTTCTCCATGCAGTTATTATCTCAGTCTTAACTCTCTTATTGGTGGAGGATTTAATTGCAGAGTAAAAAAGATAAGGGGTTTTAAGAAAAAATCATTCTCCTACGGAAATAAAATTCCCTAGAAAGAGCACCTATAAAAAAAGGATGATTAGCCACAGAAATCTTCGTATTCCGCGGGACTCATCAAATTGGCTAGATCCGCGTCGAGATTTGAAGGTTTTACTTTTACCAGCCATGATCCATAAGGATCCTCATTTACATTTTCTGGAGCATCTTCTAAATCCTCATTGACTTCAATTATTTCTCCAGAGATCGGGCTGAATACATCACTGACAGCTTTCACACTTTCTACAGATGTGAACACTTCGCCTTGTGTAACTGTGTCTCCAACTTCTGGAAGCTCTACCATTACAATATCTTTTAGTGAATCTTGGGCAAAATCGGAGATTCCGATTAAACAAGTACCATCATCTTCCACTCTAACCCATTGGTGTTCTTTATAGTATTTACAGGAATCATCAACTTTGGGGGACATATTTTAACACTTCTTTTCAAAATCTAATAATGTTGTGCCCCATTGAGAATGTGTCCTTAAAAAATTTTTTAGTTCAGAGTAGGACTATGATAAAATAATTCTATATCAGAATAGTTTTGCATAATTATTAGATATAATATCTTTGCTATTGTTATCTTTGGGTTAGAGGAGGCTACAAAACGACCACTGATCAAAGAATATATAAACTTAGTAATTACATCTGTCGACAATTTCATTTTAGTTAGCATTAGGGCTAGTAAATGTGATTTTCATGGCCATACAGACCTTTAATCTAAATACTGCCGATTTAAACTTCAAAAATGAAGTGGTTGCTGAAGAGGGTGGTGAGCACCTAAAAAAGTGTTTTCAATGTTCTTCCTGTACATTAACATGTCCTGTCTCAGATGCGGGACTGGATCTTAACCCTCGAAATATAATTCGACAAGTTTTAGTAGGAATGCGAAAAGAAGTCTTAGAATCCAAAGCTATCTGGCAAGGTGTGGGTGGTTATGAATGTACGGATAGATGTCCACAAAATGTCCGTTTTACGGAAATTGTCGAGGCTTTACGCCGCATTGCAGTTCGTGAATCTAAGAATAAGGATAAAAACAAGCGTATTCGTTTATCTAAAGAAGGAAAATTAAAACATTCGTTTGATAAAAGATTTTCAGAGAGTGTTTGGCTCTGGGGTAGAACATGGGAGCCAGAAATGATTGGTCGCTACCTTATGTATGGACGGGGCCTTCCATTCGGAGCACTAGCAGGATTTAGATACGTTTCTATGATGCTTGGTATGTTTTTAAAATTCAAGATTGAATTTTTCCCACCATGGAACTCTAAAGCGAGAAGAGAGGTTCGAGCGATATACAAAAAAGCAAAAAAGAAAGAACAGGAGATAAACGCATGAAAGTCGGTTATTATCCAGGATGTTCACTCCACAAAGTGGCAAAGGAATACAATAAATCAACCTACAGGATTGCAGAAAGGCTAGGGTTGGAGATGGAGGAGATAAAAGATTGGAACTGTTGTGGCGCATTGGAAGTTCAGGCTGGAAATCCACTCGCTGCAAAAGGTATAGTTGCTAGAAATCTAGCTTTAGCCGAGGAACAAAATTTTGATTTACTAACAGCGGTATGTCCTGCTTGTGCATACCAATTAATTAATGTAAATCGGATGATGATAGAAGAAAAACAGAAAGCCGCTGAAATTAACTCATTGATGGATAATAAGAACTATACTCCTGGCAGCGTAAAACCGATGCACTTTCTACAAGTACTTCGTGATAAGGTTGGTTTAGAGAAAATCAAGGAGCTTATTCTCCCAGATAATCCTCTTGCAGGAAGAAAAGGGGTTTCTTATTATGGATGCTTTTGTGTACGCCCAGGGGATATTATCCAATTTGAGGATCCAGATAATCCTACATTTATGGATGATCTGATAAATGTTGTAGGAGCGGAAACTCCACACTTTCCAATGAAAACAAAATGTTGTGGAGCAACTCAATTACTAGTAGCAAAACCTACGGTGGAAACATTAACAGGAAATATCATTGTCAATGCCAAAGAAGTCGGTGCTGAATTTATTGTAGTAGCTTGTCAGATGTGTGCATTAGCTCTTGATGGACAGCAAAAACAAGCCATAAAGAGAGTCGGTGGCGGAGATTTCAGCATTCCAGTTTTATACTTTAGTCAATTACTTGGTATAGGAATGGGTCTTAGTTACAAGTCATTAGGACTTGGTTCGAATTATGTATCACCAAAAAAATTGATGAAACCTGTTAAAGCATGAGGAGATATGAGAATGGTAATATCAGAGAGCCCAATAAATTACGAGGTCGAAATTAAATCGGAAGAACTCAAATCCATGTTGCGTGCGTGCTATCAATGTTCCTCCTGTACTAGTGTATGTCCAGTCCGTAGATATTCTAAATATAATCCTAGAAAGATCATTCATAATTATTTATTTGATTATGAAGTGACAGAGGATGATTTAACAGCTTGTTTGACTTGTGGATTATGTTTAGAAGTGTGTCCACAAAAGATCGATTTTCCAGAATTTATACGGTTATCTCGGGAACAACACGGAGTAAATGCAGACCTCTTCGCTCATCATAATATTTTCAATATTATGCAGGTATTCATGAATGAAATGACAGATTCAGGGATGAAATTTGATTATGAGGGAGAACTGGATCGAGAGTCATCAATAGCTTATTTTCCTGGTTGTATTGATCTGTATGATAAATTTCTAGATCTTAAAGAAACAAGTTTCCATCAAATAGGCCAAAGCGCAATTAATGTAATCAATAAAACTGGGGTAAAACCCAACCTATTATCATTAAAATGTTGTGGTCATGATGCTTATTGGACTGGAGATATGGATGCGTATGATCAGGTTCGAGAATATAATACCAAAGTCATCAAAGACTCTGGAATATCCACTTTAGTTGTATCCTGTGCTGAGTGCTATTATTCCTTTATGGATTTATACAACCTAGACGGAGTGAAAATTCAGCATATCGCACATTTCATCGAAGAGCGCCAAGAGAAACTACAGTTTAATGGTGAAGCAACAACTCTTACTTATCATGACCCTTGTCGGCTCGGACGATTTATGAATGAGTATGAAAGTCCAAGAAATGTGTTAAAAGCTACTGGTGCATCAATTAAGGAACTTTCACTAAATAAACAATTTA
Organism: Candidatus Hodarchaeota archaeon; assembly: GCA_016839785.1. Classification (GTDB taxonomy): domain Archaea; phylum Asgardarchaeota; class Heimdallarchaeia; order Hodarchaeales; family Hodarchaeaceae; genus Hodarchaeum. The sequence goes on from JAEOTQ010000134.1 coordinate 30,681, forward strand.
CGAAATGTTGTGGAGTTTCTGCGTGGTTACGTTGTGATGATACCTCACGAGCTATTATGCTACGAAAACTACAGGAAGCCACTCAAGCAGTTGGGGAAGAAGGGACACTGGGTGTAGCATGTTCGAAATGTTATGCACACCTCAATTGTGTCTTAGAGGACAAAAAACCTCAACACGATTTCAAAATCAAAGTTAAAGAACTGGGTATGATAGTAGATGAGAGGTCGAGCTCTAAATAGTTAAATGAGAGGACGAAAAATGGCTGAAACAATGTTAGGATCTGTAGCAGTAATAGGAGGAGGAATTGCTGGAATACAAGCTTCCTTGGACATGGCTGATCAAGGCTTTCTTGTCTATCTCATTGAAAGCAATCCATCAATAGGTGGAAGGATGGTTCAACTAGATAAGACTTTTCCTACGTTAGATTGCGCAATGTGTATACTGGGACCCAAGTTAGTTGATGTGCAACGACATCCAAATATTAGACTTTTAACCTATTGTGATCCTCAAGATCTCTCTGGTTCGCCTGGAAACTTTAAATTAAAATATTTAAAGAAAGCAAGGTATGTAGACGAAGATAAGTGTACAGGGTGTGGGGATTGTGAGGCAAGCTGTCCATATTGGGTTGTTGATGAGTTTAATGATAACTTGATGAGGAAGGATAAAAAAGGCCGAGACAAACCTGGGAGAAAAACAGTTTCTATTCCTTTTCCTCAAGCCGTACCTAAAATCGCATATATTCAGGCCCATAACTGTGCTTATCTTACGAAAGGTAAGTGTGGAATTTGTAAGAAGAAGTGTGGCCCTGGTGCAATAGATTATGAACAAAAGGACGAGGTAAGAGAGGTTAATGTAGGTGCAGTTATTGTAGCCACTGGGTTTGATCCATTTGATGCAAAAGAAATCACAAGCCTTCATTTTGGTCAATATCCAAACGTTGTAACCACTTTACAATTTGAACGGTTTTTGAATGCCTCTGGTCCAACTGGTGGGGAAGTGATACGTCCCTTTGACCAGAAACATCCAAAGAAGATTGCATTTTTACAGTGTGTAGGTTCTCGAAACCCCTCGCTTAATAGGAATTATTGCTCTGCTGCTTGTTGCATGTATGCGGTAAAAGAAGCAATAATGGCGAAAGAACATGATCCAGATGTAGAAGCATATATCTTTTATATGGATATACGAGCATTTGGAAAAGGGTTTGAAGAATTTTATCAACGTGCAATAACAGAATTTAATATTCATTTCATTAAATCAAGAGTAAGTGAAATAAGAGAAAATCCTGAAAATAGAAATCTAATTATTAAATATGAAGATTTCAAAGGAACTCCGGGTATTTCAACCGAAGAAATGGATATGGTAGTTCTATCTACAGGATTAGATCCATCATCACACTCAGAATATCTGTCTCAAAGTCTAAATCTAGAGTTATCAGACACTGGCTTTGTTGTAACTGATCCATTAAAACCATTAGAGACTAATCAAGAAGGAGTTTTTGTATGTGGTGTTGCCTCTAGTCCTAAAGATATTCCAGACACCGTTGCTCAAGCGAGTGGCGCAGCTGCAAAAGCATCTATCTTACTCAAAGACGTTAGAGGCACCGAAATTGAAGAAATAAAACTTCCACGAGCAATTAAAGTTAGTGCAACCGATGAACCACGAATCGGAGTTCTTGTCTGTCATTGTGGACATAATATAGGGTCCGTTGTTGATTGTGCAGAAGTTGCAGAGTATTCAAAGCAATTCGATAACGTGGTTTATGCAACCGATCCAATGTATGCTTGTGCTGCAGACTCTCAGGTTATGATAAAAGAGGCAATCAAAGAGTACAACCTTAATCGAGTAATCGTGGCCTCTTGTACTCCACGTACTCATGAACCGTTATTTAGAAGCACTCTTATGGAAGCTGGTTTGAATGAATTTCTATTTGATCTTGTCAATTTGCGAGAACAGGTATCATGGGTACACCCTCATCAAAAGGAAGAAGCTAATGAAAAAGCAAAGGATTTAGTACGTGGCGCAATTACACGTGCATGTGGCCTCGAACCATTGTTCAAAGAAAAGATCCCAATAATCCAAAAAGCTCTTGTAATCGGTGGTGGTAGTGCTGGAATGACTAGCGCCCTTGATCTTGCGAGAGCAGGTTATCCTGTCTATTTAATAGAGAAAGAAGCTCAACTTGGAGGAGAACTTCTTAAAATACCAGAGTTGCACAATGGTTTGAAAGGACCAGAAATAGTTACACAGATGCAGAAAGAAATTGAAAATGAACCTGATATCACTGTTTTTACTAATACTGAGCTTGAAGAACTTAGTGGAGCAGTTGGAAACTTTAAAGGAAAAGTTCATGGTAAAGAAATTAATTTTGGAGCAGTAATCCTTGCAACAGGAGCAGAACCATTTACACCGAATGGTTACTATAATTACGGCACCGTCTCTAATGTTATTACTCAACGCGAATTAGAGGAACGGTTTGATGAAGTAGATCCTCAGAATGTAGTAATGATTCAGTGTGTTGGCTCCCGAGAGGAAGAAGCACCAAGGACATATTGTTCGAGAATATGTTGTACTGTAGCAATAAAGAATAGTATCAGAATAAAGGAAAGGAATCCTAATGCAAACGTATTCGTCATTTACAAAGATATTAGAACATATGGAGATCTAGAAGAATTATATCTGAAATCAAGAGAATTAGGTACGGTTTTCATTCGATATACTGATGAACGAGAACCAATTGTGGATTCCAATGGAACAGTGACCGTTTTTGATGAGATGCTTGGAGTTAATCTACAAGTTACCCCCGATTTGATAGTCCTTAGCGTTCCCCTTGTACCCAAACCAAACGAGAAATTAGGGCAGATGTTTAAATGCGCACGGGGTGCTGATAATTTCTTTTTAGAAGCACATGTCAAACTTCGACCCATTGATTTTGCAACTGATGTAATTTTCTTAGCAGGAACTAGTCAATTTCCAAAATTTACCACTGAAAGTATCTCTCAAGGAAGTGGTGCAGCTGTAAGAGTAATGGCACTCCTTGCTAAAGGGTATATATTATCAGAAGGTGCTATTGCCAATGTCAATCAAGATATTTGTCGAGGTTGCGGTAGATGTGAACAGGTTTGTCCATTTAAAGCAATCGAACTTGAGGTTAAAACCATTAAAATGGAAACACAAGACCTTAAAATGGTTAAAGCAGTTGTAAATGAAGGCGTATGCAAGGGTTGTGGAACCTGTGTTGTAACATGTCCAGTTTCTGCAATAAATATCAAACACTTCCCTGATAAGCTAATTGAATCTCAATTTGAGTCAATATTAACAAAACCTGATTTTACCGAAAAGGTGGAAGCAGATTCACCTTCAATGGAGGCGCCATAGTAAATAGAGGATGATAATGATGACACAAGCAGAAACTTCAACAAATACTGAAACTTTTGAACCAACAATTATTGTATTTGCCTGTAATTGGTGCTCATATGCTGGTGCTGATTTAGCTGGCGTATCTAGATTGAAATATCCTAGTAATGTCAGAATTGTCCGTGTTATGTGCTCTGGTAGAGTGGATCCAGCTTTTGTAATGAAAGCTTTTCTAAAAGGAGCTGATGGAGTCATGGTTGCAGGTTGTCATCCAGGGGATTGTCATTATCTTGAAGGTAACCTAAGAGCAAAAGAGCGCATCGATAAAATGGTTGAAGCTATGCATATCCTTGGTTTTGAAGTTGATCGATTCCGACTTGAATGGATATCAGCGAGTGAAGGTAAGCGATTTGCTCAAATTATGACAGAATTTACAGAGCAAATACGTAATCTCGGTCCATTGAAAAGCTAATCTGGAATTAATATAGGAAACTTCACTCCTTTTCTTTTTTCTCAATACTAGCTATACACTCTCTGCATGGAGATATAACCTCCGAGTACTTTCCAAACCTGGTATGCTTATGATCAAATATTCTGGTTTGCGGAACATCTTATCAATAATTCTTAAAAAGAGTCTTTCCAATAAATTGTGACTGGAGTCGATTTTTCTGAAACCTAGAACCAAATTCTTTTTGTCTACATTCTTCTTAATACTACCATATTTTATCATTTCTTCACAAATACATGTTCTTTCTATTGAACCAAAATACAGTTTCACTCAATCTAGTGCACTTATCGCAGATCACACAATTGCTAATATGGTTCGATTAGATCAAATACCTGATACGGCAATTATTAACGCAAAAAATACATTGCATATCGCGTATGGCCATACAAGTCATGGAAGCCAGATTACAACAGGTATGACGGATCTTGCTGCCTTCAAAGAGGGTAAAGGGGGAACAGAAGGGCTATATAATTGGAATAATGGTGGTACTGACGGTGCGTTGGACCTTCACGATTACTTTATGTCAGGAGATCTAGGAAATCCTGATCGAATCACTTGGTGCAATCGAACAAGAGAATATCTCGACAACACCGCAAATTCAGACGTTAATGTGGTTATGTGGAGTTGGTGCGGACAGGCATCAAGCGCTACAGAGGCAGAGATGCAACTCTATCTAGATTTAATGACACTTCTTGAATTTGAATACCCAAATGTAATATTCGTTTATATGACTGGTCATACAGATGGTACAGGGCTTGATGGAAATTTGCATATACGTAATAATCAGATACGCGATTACTGTTTAATAAATAGTAAGGTATTATTTGATTTTGCAGATATAGAATCTTATGATCCTGATGGCAATTATTTTGGAGACAAGAATGTAAATGATTATTGTGCATACTACAATGATACCGTGAGTGGTAATTGGGCAAATGAATGGCAAGCAGCGAATCCAGGTGAATGGTATTCTTGTTCTTCAGCACATAGTTTACCATTAAATGCCAATATGAAGGCGTACGCCGCATGGTGGTTGTGGGCAAAGCTAGCTGGGTGGGATAATCCTGAAACTACATCACAAGCATTAACAACCTCACAGGATCAAAGTTCAACTATTAGCACAGAGATTGAGACAGAGACCACTTCTGAGCAAAGTACAACAACGGAATCCCCACAAACAACGACTACCGAGCAATCTGAATCAACTAATGCTCCTCTTGTCTTAATTTCATTAATGGGAATTTTTGTTTTACGCATAAAAAGAAAAGGGAAGATTCTTGGGTAACCCCAAGAATCAAAGTTGCGACTTATTAGTTTATTCGGAATTCGCCTGGTGCAGTACTTCCTGGGGTGAATGGGGCACCAACCCACACTATATCACCACTCATATGCACATTCCGACCAAGATAAGCCTCCCAGTCTAAAGCTGCATCTTCCACATGCCCGTTCATTCTATATGGCCAAGTCAGACCCTTTTTTTGATTGGTTACGCCTTTGTCAAAGCCCCACAATATTAAATTGTTTGGATTATCATCGAAAATTTCCCAAATTTCACCAAAATGACCAGCTTTCCCTGTTGGATCCTCACGGGGTATTCCTGTCCCAATCAGTATGAATCTCATACCATATACCTTACCGGGACCAAAATCTATGTGTCCTTGCCAAGTTACAACCCATTCTGAAGGATATGGAGCAGGTAATTCTTCAAATTTTAATGTTAAATCCATAATTCCTATCAAATGGGGTTTCTCTGCTGAAACTGAAACTACAGGGACTAATGTCAGAACGGAAACGAATAGGAAAAGAATAGACAATTTTTTTCTCATTCTTTAATTTCCTCCTTTTTATGAATTAGAAAGACGATTTATTTCGCCCCTCTATAGAATTCAATTTTGAGACTAAAAAAACTAGAAAAGCACTCAAACTTATTTTTAGAAATTCTAATCTCAAGAAAGATGGTTTCATTTAAATGCTTTTCAAAGGCATTACAATGAAACATGTAATTACACAGCTTACAGTATATATAGTTTTTGACTTGGGTAAGAACAGTTATTCTGATAGGTTGAATATCCGCTCACGAGAAATATCAGGTAGCTATTCTGAAACAAGACCATATACTTGTCTAGGAGCAAGAAGCTCAGGAAATTGCTCTAGTAAGGCTTTACGAGCTGTAAAACACGTATGACAATGATCAATAAACTTTTCGTTCTGAAATAGATTATACTCACGAGCTAATTCTGCTGGACCACCTTTGATTAGAGGCCCACATATGGGATGGGATTTTCCATTGTACTTACTAGATAGTTCTGATAAAGGGGTTTTCCAGATATTTCCCATACTCAATCCTTGACAAATATGGACATGACCGTATGAATCTAGATGAACTCGTTGAGGGTTCTCTAGGTCTTCATAGGGACATTCTGTAAATTCAGTCCAATGCTTCGTGGGTATCCCCTTAGTTAATGTTTCAGTGGCACGACCTCTAAACATTACTCCTCCACCTACTACTGGAGCTCCTTTTTCCTGTTCTTTTTTGTCAGTTAATGTTGGTTTTTCAATAGTTATTGAATCTCCTGGTAGCTTAAGATTGTCGACTGCTTGAAGGGCATTTTTTGCTAGATTTTCCTGTTCTTCACCATAGTGGAAGAGATCATTACTGACGCTGATATCCGAAATACCCACCTCCAGAAGTGGACGAAGCCATAGTTCAGCATCGGCAA
>JAEOTQ010000012.1 GCA_016839785.1 Candidatus Hodarchaeota archaeon
AGAGAGAGCATTTGAACAGGCACAAATTCCGAATGATGGAGTAGGTTTGGCTCGTGAGGAGTTTATCATAAATTCGTACATCGGTATTCATCCTCTTGCATTGATTCACTATAAGGAGCTAAAGGAAAAAGCTGAATCGGATCCTGAAATTCGTGAAATAATTGCCAAGATTGATGCAAGGACTGCAGCTTACGAGGATAAAGAAGAATTCTTTATCGAACAGTTAGCTATGGGTATTGCTCGAATTGCAGCTGCTTTCTATCCAAACGATGTTGTCGTTAGGATGTCGGACTTCAAAACCAATGAATATGCCAATTTAATCGGTGGAACTTTATATGAACCAACAGAATCAAACCCTATGATCGGTTGGAGAGGCGCAAGCCGCTATTACGATGAGTCCTATGCTCCCGCCTATATCATGGAATGTGTAGCAATCAAACGAGTCCGTGATGACATGGGTTTAACAAACGTTATCACCATGATTCCCTTCTGCCGTACTGTCGAGGAAGGCAAGAAAGTAATCGAAACCATGCAAAAAGCAGGTTTGAAGCAAGGTGAGAATGGATTAGAAGTCTATGTAATGGCAGAAGTCCCTTCAAACGTAATTCAAGCAGACGGTTTTGCTGAAGTATTTGATGGATTTTCCATTGGTAGTAACGATTTGACGCAATTAGCCTTAGGTCTTGATCGTGATTCTGAGTTAGTCGCACATATCTATGATGAACGTAATGAATCTGTGAAAAGATTAGTTAAATCCGTTATAGAGGTTGCTAAAGCCCATAATCGAAAGATTGGTATTTGTGGCCAAGCTCCAAGTGATTTTCCTGAATTTGCTTCTTTCTTAGTCGAATGTGGAATTGACTCTATGAGTTTAAATCCAGATACAGTTGTTAAAACCAAACTCGATATCGCTAAAAAAGAGAAAGAATTAGGTATTAAACCTTAATTCTCCTTTTTTCTATTTTTTTTATTAGGGGTTATCTTTGGGAGGATAAACCAACTTAGCTTAGACATTTTAAAAATTCTGAGAATATTTTCATTATCCGTCCTGTAGAATTACTCCGAGTTAAGCAAAACTCAGTTCGGGATTTAGGTAGGAAAGGAGGTATGGAGTAAGAGCATCTGAATTGATCGTTATTAGTAGTGAGATTCCTTCAATATTTCCATATTCAAAAGGAATGAAATTGACATATTTTGCTTTATCACCGTTTAATTCAATTGTTAGATGATTAACTCCAAAAGTGATTGGGTAAGATGCTGAATGTTGACCTGAATTTTCAGGAAGGGTGGAGTCCTTTAGTCTTCCTTGGAATTTCGGGAGAAGGAAAGTCATTCTTTCTAAAGCTAAGATAAGTTCTCTATAACAGATTTCCATAAATCTCAACGGAGACGGTGCCTTCCCATACGCGAATTGTGAGTAAAATAAGGAAGTCTTTTGCATTTTACTAGTAGGTAAATCAATCAATGGATTTATAATACCAGAAGCTCGGGCAATCGGACCCGCTAGACTAGTATTACCTAATTCAGAATTCGAAAGAAATTTTAAATTGTGTAATGATTTACTAAGTGTATTCGATTTTTCGATAATCTTCAGGATTTTCTTCGCAACCTGTCTTTGAATATTGATCGATCGAATGGCTATTGGAATTGAATTATGATCGAGTATTTTTAAGGCGATACCTGGTCTCATCACATTAATAGGAAAACGAGAGCTCCATAAATTTTCAAAAGTATCTTGAACTGAAGTGAAACCTCGATTAGCAGTTTTATGAAGATCTGAAATCGAAAAAATCTGGGCAATATTTGAAAAAAAGCTGAAAATCATAAAAACTTTTTCCCAATTCAATAAATACCCTCTATAGAGAACCATTTTCTTTGGTATAAATTGGCCAGTCAGTTTTTCGATAACTTCAGTTAAGAAAATTTGACGAGAAAGAGCTGCAAGCGGTTGGTCCTTTTCTAGGATGGAAATAACGTCTACATATGGTTGATTCTGCAATTGACCATTTAAGGACTTTTGTTGAAGAAAAAAATTCCTTGGGATTCCTTCAAGCGTTGCAGTTACTAATTCCGTGTATTTTCTTGGTGTAACTTCATATGAATTGAGAATTTCGTTTCGTTCTCGTTCGGCCTCTTGCATAGCATTTGATTCATCGCTTCCATTTAATAAAGTTCAGCTTCACTTCACCGATATATTGTACGGCAAATTTATCTATACAAGAGCGAAATTGAGGCTGCTATTGGTATTCACTTATTATCGAATTCAGAGGTGTCAATGTGGGTCTAAAGCCAGAACGTATGAGTATTGCCAAAATTACAGTTGATCACGCATCAGGCCGATCTTTTCTACGCCAAATTGGGGCACGTCTAGATCTAGAATTAATTGATTTAGTTAAGACCATTAATATTGAACCCAATCCCATATCTAAGACAGAATCCAAAACATTATCGTTATTAGATAACTTCTCCAGCCTCACAAATTTAATTGACTCATTATCTCTTTCACGAAAGCGTAAGAAGATGGATCTTGAACGAGATGATTTGGAGGAAACAAATCTTGAAGCTGAGAAATTATTCGATCGAATTGGTCATGTGGTTGATGAAGTTGAAAATCTTAAGGCACAGGAACTTAATTTAAAGGAAGTTCGTACAGTAGTTCAATCCCTCGATGCATTACAAGAGTTAGATATTCATGATGTTCAAGATTTTGGGACAGGTACGCATTTTTATGCTGTTCTTGGTTTTCTCAAAGGAATTCACAGTTTTCGTTTAGAAATGGCTCTCGACCAGCTCACTGGTGGTGAATTCATCTATAAGCCTATCAGTTCAGACAAAACTAAAACAATTTGTTTGATAGGTGTTATGAAGAGATTTAGCGGTCCTTTGGATCGTCTTCTGAGCGGTTTGGGGTTCGAACCTATTACAATTCCTCCTAAAATTGTTGGTTCCCCAGAAGAAGCGAAAAATAAGGCTGAATCCTTATTAGAACATCTAGAGTTGGATTATGAACAGCTAAAAGAGAAGCTAAATACTGAATTATCATCTGAATTGAATAACATCCAGGCCATGACAGAGCAATTACAGATTGAATCTAATCGAATTTCTCTTCTTCAACGGAGTCAATTGAAGAATGATAAGTACATCATTTGGGCATGGATCCCCAAAAGACAGATAAAATCTCTTAAGCGGATGACACCGAAAATCGATGCTAGCATTGCTTTAAATATTATTGAAAAACCTAAACTTGAGAGCGAAGAATTTCCTTCATCTATCCATAACAATGCTTACTCCCGCAATTATGAGGATTTAATTCATGGATTCGGGACCCCTGGTTACAATGAATTGGATCCTACAAAAGTACTGAGCATTTTAATGCCCATTTTCTTTGGTATCATGTTCGGAGACGTGGTTGACGGGTTTGTGGTCTTTCTAATTGGTTTATATGGAATATCATTAAATAAAGATAGGTATTCCAAGAATTCAATGCTTTCAGAGCTTCAAACGTACTTCGATAAAGGTGGCCCTATCTTAGTTACCTTTGGAATAACTGCAATAATTTTTGGATTTTTGTTTGGTAGCTTTCGTGGTTTAGGCGGGGAACATGCGCATCATCTTGGTCTTGAACCCCTGTGGTTTAGTCCTGAGGCTGAAGGAGGCCAATTTGCATTATTAGAATTTGCTATTGTACTTGGCATACTTGTAATTTCGCTTGCTTTGTTTTTGCAGTTCATCCATCTGTTATCACATAACAAATGGGAAGCCATATTTTTCCCTGGAATGTTCCTAATATTCTACATTTCACTATCATTTTTAGTCTTTGCTTACGGTCCCGATCCAACAAAGTGGATTTCGGAAACTACTGGAACTGTTAACCTAATTGCGTTACAAGAAAAAACAGCTCAAAGTTTTATAGGCCATACTTACGGTCTTGACTGGGTTACCGAATTGGGTATACCTGTATTCGCCATTGGTTCTTTTAGTTACCCCATGTTCTTTTTACTAACATCGATTATATTAACGACAATATATCAGTTCAAACATGGTATGGATGGTATTAGTGAATGGTTAGATTACTTAATCACAATGATCTCAAACACGATATCCTTTGCTCGAATATTCGCTTACAATATGGTGCATGGATCATTATCTTTGGTTTTCATACAAATTTTTGCAGGTAGCGGAGAAGGATGGGCGGATGTGTTACCAGGAATGATTTTAGGAGCTCCCATTGTTATCGGTCTAGAACTACTAGTATCTTTCTTACAATCCTTACGTCTCTGTTGGGTAGAATTTTTCGGAAAATTAGGTTATCTAGGGACTGGTCGTAAATTTATTCCATTTAAAGAAAACCGTTGGTTTACAGCAATTGCAGGCTAAGATAAATAGGATTAAAAAAGATTAAGAATGTGAAAAAATGGCTTTTCATCAGATCCGTGAAGCAAAGGACTATTCTTTTATTAACGCAAAGATCAAAGCGCGTCGAAGGCAGCTCCTATCCACAAGTGATTATGAGCACATTCTAGGTATTTCTTTGGAAGATGGAATTTCCGTACTGCTTAATCATCCCCGCTATCATGATGCATTTGAAGATATTTCATATCAGTCGAGTCAACTCTCATTAATGATAGAAAAGTCATTAAATGACTCAATTGAGGTTGAAATACATTCATTAATAAAGAATCTTCCTAATACCGATCAAGAATTTTTATTATTCTATTTGAAAAAAAATTATCTGAAAATCATTGAAGATATTCTCCATAAATTGCATAACTCGGATACTAAACCTTTAGATTTAACAAATCGCTATATTACCTCTCCTGAGGAACGTGTGGAACTAATTCATGCAACACAAGTCACCTCAATAGAAGAGCTCGCAGAAACAGTATCAGAAAAGTGGTTGCGTAAAGCAATTCTCTCCTCGTTAGATATATACAATGAAACACAAAATTTCCTAGAGATCGTTTATCGAATAGAGCGTGCATTCTATGAAGAACTATGGAGAGAAAAGATAGCAAATCTCAAGAGAATGAGCAAATCCATCGCTGAGAAAGTTATTGGTATAGAAATAGACTTGAACAATATTAACATTGTTCTTAGACAAAAAGCCATGGATAAAATTGTTTCTTCAACCGATTCCCTAGTTATACCCCTTTACTACCGTTTAAAAGCAAATTTTAATGATTTGCTGAATGCCCCGTCACTTGCAAGTGCATTCTCGGTACTAGAATCAACCTATTACGTTGATTTTGCCCGAAAGGTTCATAATAGTTATACCATGAAAAATTCGATCGAAATGCTTGAACAAATTCAACAAGAATACTTCTTACAGTCTCTAACAGGTATTATGGCAGGGTATCCTTTCCATCTTGGTATTTTACTAAGTTATTATCACTATCGGAAGCAAGAGGTTGAAAACCTACGTATTATCTTCGAGTCAAAAATTAAAGATGTTGATATTGAATTTACACGAAATTTACTCATTTACAGTAAATGATGCAAGTGAAATGATCATTGAATCCAATAGAAAATTTAAATTGATTACTCAAAAGGTGAAAAAAACATGAACACAACAAAATTAAAACACATATTTAAGGTACAAATCGTTGTAGCCACATTAGTATTTGTCTTTCTAATCCTTACGATCTCTGTCTCTTCGGTTGTTGCCAGTCCAGAGTCAGCACAATCAGTTGCTCAAGAGGATTCCAACTGGGGAATTGGATTAGGAGCAGGCATTGCTATTGGTTTGGCTGGTTTAGGAGCGGGACTTGGGCTTGGATCAGCTAGCTCTGCCGCAATTGGCGCAATTTCAGAAAGGCCAGAAGTATTCGGAAGAACGATTATTTTCATTGCGTTCATAGAAGGAATAGGAGTCTTCGGGTTCGTTATAGCATTCCTACTTTCCCTATCATTAGGTTGATAGGTATAGTTAGGTTTAATAACGTAATTTTATTAATCGATCTTTGCTTTTGAACCAGCTTAAACCATTGGATAAAGGGAAAAGGTTTTCCCTCCATACTACTGTTCATTTCAAAACTTGAAATGCAAAGATCCAAAATTTCCCTTATCCCTTTACAATTCCGACCAAAGATAGTTCTACATTTCTTCTTCTTTTTCACTTTTAAGAATCAAATTACTAAGTGTTTTCTGTTGTCTTGACACTAGAAGGGCATCTTTTTTTGCTTGATATTGTACAATAACATATAGTTCTATTATGGCAAGGATGAAAAAAACAATGACTGTCAATATAAGTACAAATTCACTCAAGGGAGATTCAAAATATTTTGAAAGGAAACTCCCTATAAAAACTCCAAGAATAACCATAATTGGCAAATTGAAAGCCGAGGCCGCAATATTAGCTGGAGTGCCTAGCTGCTGTCTTCTTTTTTGTTTAATTGTCATGGTAGTCAACTAAATTGTCTCTCATTCACGTCATATATACTCTCGATGATTTGTTTATATCCCGTACAACGACAGATAATTCCGTTTATCATCTCTTGAATCTCTGAAAAAGTGAATCGTTGCTGTTGAGTAAGAATATAATGACCCATAATAAGGAATGCACCTGTGCAAAATCCACATTGAACTGCACCGTGCTGTATAAAAGCATTTTGCAAATTAATTGCGTGTTCTATTGTAGAAATTCCTTCCACTGTGATGACATCGCAGTTCAGTGCTTCTTGGGCTAGAACTAAACATGATTTAACTGGTTTATCGTCAAGAAGAACTGTACAAATGCCACAATCTCCAGCCCAACAGGCAGCTTTGACTGATTTCACCTGAAACTGATTTCGAAGCACATCTAATAATGTCTCATTGGAGGTGATATTCGTAAGTCGTTTCTGGCCATTCAGTGTAAGTGAAAGTGTTTTCATTCCTGGAGTCTCCTCTTTAATCAATCTAATACCTCCTTGAGTATAGTTCTGGTAATCATTTCAGCCATGTGCATTCTATATTTCTTGCTGGCACGTATATCGTCAATTGGTCTCAAGATTGGCGTAATTATTTCCCATATATCTCTGAATTTTGCTTCATCAAGTTCCTTTCGATCTCGAACAATATTATCGGATATATCGATCAATAGAGGAGTTGGAGCCATGGCGGTATAAGATAAGCACGTCTTTTTTTCATTGTGAAAGCAAGCTACGCCAACTAGCGCTAAGTCTTCTGAACTTCGCTTCATCTTCTTAAAAGAGGATCTTGATCCCTTCTTAGGACGCGGTATACTAATAGAAGTAATAATTTCATCTGAAGATAAGAGATTACGTTTTACACCAGTAAAAAACTGATTGATTGGGACTGTCCGTTGCCCCTTTGCTAGGGATGAAATATTAATTTGTGCATCTAAAACGTAAAGAGAAGCTGCAGAGTCAGCTGCAGGTGATGATGTACCAATATTTCCACCAATAGTAGCCCGATATCGAAGAATTTCGTCCGCTCAATCTGCTAAGGATTGATATAGTGCGAGATATTCCTCTTTTATAATTGGGATTGTAAGAACTTCTATAATAGGTGTGACAGCACCAATTTTAAGTTCTTGTTCCGTTATTTTTATAGTTTGAAGTTCTGGTATCATTTTCAGATTAATAAGAACTTTTGGTTGAATTAGTCGATGACGTAGTTCGATTAATAAATCTGTTCCCCCTGCAAGTAATCGTGCTTTATTTTGATACTGATCAAGAAGCTCTAAAGCTTCTTTTAAAGATGAAGGAGTAATTAAATTAAATTTTGGAAGACTTGAGAATGAAATTGAATTATTCATTTTTCTTCCTCCATCAATTTTTCTTTCAAAGAAGCAATAATCTCAGGTCTTTGCTTTTGAATTTCTGTCCATACTCTCTCTGAAGTAATAGGTAAATCAAATATATCAACATTCATTGCATCTGCAATCGCGTTTCCCAAAGCAGCAGGGACTCCTATCATTGTAAGTTCCCCAATACCTCTAGCTCCATAGGGACCATCTTCTTGAGGATTTTCAATGAAGTGTGTAATGAATTCCTTTGGAATATCTCCAGGACGAGAAATAATATAATCCACAAAGCTGGGGTTTAGAAGTTCCCCTGTGTCAGAATATTGTAGCTGTTCAGACATGGCAATCGAGAGGGCCATAACACTCCCTCCAATAACTTGTCCTTCGCACAATTGTGGGTTGATAGCTTTTCCAATATCAAAAGCGGATATTAATTTGTTAATGGTAATTTTTCCAGTTAATGCATCAAGTTCAATCTCTACTCCTTGAGCTCCAAACGTCTCAAATATTGCAGGATTTCCAGCTCCAGTTTCAGAATCCAGGATAGTCATTTTAGCAATATATTTTCCATGTCCAATGACAGGACCACCAATAGACTCACCTGTTGGATACATGTAACCCATTACAACTTCTGAAATGCTTAAGTGCTTCCAAGGCTCCCCACGGGGAGAGATTAATTCATTTTTAATGACTAAATCTTTCTTGGGAACCCGTAGAACTTGCGATGCAGTATCAAAAATCTGGTCTTTTGCGTTCAGACAGGCATTTTTAACAGCATTTCCATCCATAAATAGAGATCTTGATCCAACAGTTTGCCATGTATAGGCGTCTCTATCTGTATCTCGATCCCCTCGGATCTTAATCTTTTCTATTGGTAAACCGAGTTCATCTGCAGCAATTTGTGCAAGACTCGTTATAGTACCCTGGCCCATTTCGGAGGTTCCGATTGAAACAATTGCACTTCCGTCTTCATTAAATTTCACGTAGGCCGAAGAAGCGCTGTTTGGGGGTTGTGCAGGCCCTTTCATAAAACCAGCAATTCCGATCCCTCTAAATATCCACGGTTTAAGAGGAGTTGTCTTCTCTTTATTCTTCTTCAGTTCGCTCCAAACTTTATCTAAACATTCATCAATACAACCAGCATCTTCTCTCAGTCGATGTTGATTTCCTGTAATTCCTGTACCTGGTTTCAGAGTATTTATCTTGCGGAAGATTAACGGATCTATACCTAGTTTTTTAGCAATAATATCGTTTTGTCGTTCAATTACCCAATGAAGCTCCAAGTGTCCAAAACCGCGGAAAGCGGTCGCATATGGCTTGTTTGTATAGACAGTGTAAGAATCTGATTTGATATTCTCAATATCGTAGGGGCCAATTGACACATATCCAGCAGCTCTTCCTACATTCACTGCATAATCGGCACAAGCTCCTGAATCCCATATATATTCGACTTGTTGGGCTGTAATTTTCCCCTTCTTAGTCACACCTGTTTTTAATTTTGCTACCATTCCAACTCGAATTGGTGCACTTTTAAAGTTCTCTTCTCTCGTTAAAGACAATTTAACAGGACGATTGTTTGCTTTTCGAGAGAGTAAAACAGCTAGTGGTTCAAAATTTAACCCTGCCTTTCCTCCAAATCCTCCTCCTAGGAAAGGTGATTTCACAGTTATATTAGATGTCTGAGTTGCGAATGTAATTCCCAACAAATATCGTACAGTAAAAGGAGATTGTGCTGATGACCATACTACGATCGTTCCGTCTTTTCGGTAGTGTCCTATCGAAACTATTGGTTCTAGGTAAGCATGGGATATCTGTGGCATGCTATATTCATATTCGAAAATTTCATCCGCTTGTTTAAAACCATGGTCTATATTTCCTTTTCGTAATTTAAAATGGTTTGCAATGTTTGTTCCAGGAATAGGATGAAAAGCAGGTGAATGGTTATAATCAGCCATTTTTTCATGAACTAAGCGGTCTTTAGAACTCATTGCCTCGACAGGATCGAAAATAGGCTTTAAAGGGTCATATTTAATTTTTACCAGAGATAGAGCTTCTTCAGCTATTGTTTCTGATTCTGCAGCCACAGCCACGACAGGTTGTCCAATCCAGACTACTTTTTCAACTGCGAGAATATCTCTATCTCCCGCATAAAGGCCAATTTTTACAGGCCAATCCTTTCCAGTGACTATTGCCACTACACCAGGTAATTTTTCTGCTTCGGTTGTGTCTATGGAAAGAATTTTTCCATGAGCGATTGTAGAGGTGAGAAATTTTCCTATAAGCATATTTGGAATATAATCTATATCAAATGCATACAAAGCTTGGCCTGTAACTTTTTCGTTTGCATCTTTTCTAGCAACAGATTGACCCACGTATTTAGTCATTCAATTTTCACCTCAATTAATATAAGATAATGCATTACTTCATCCTCCTCCTACAATTTCCAAGAATCCAATTCGATCAACTCTTAATTGGTCTTTAGTATTCAAAATCATGTCTAAACCTGTTTTAGTTTGATTAACCACATGTCCATTTACTAATAGTATGGTTGCCTGATGTAATCTATCATGATCGAGAATAAGTGTTTTCAAATCGGGATCTTTTTGGATTAACATATATACAATATCACGAATTGTTGGGTTTTCATCTAGAATCTCTAACTCGATTTCAGAACCTAGATTCGCGCCTAATTTTCCAAAAAGTTGAACAAATATTTTCATTGTAAGTAGGATACTTTAGATATCATCTGTTGAAATATCTTCTTCTCTCTAAGGCTTAAGATACTACTTAGCAATAAAAAGAAAACCTGACCGTACTTGAAGCACAATCAAAATACGATGGGAATCAATATAAAAAACACTCCCAACACGATCAAAGTTGCTGCAATTAATCTCTGGGTGATATCTTCCTGGAATAAGATACGAGCTAGAATCATCGCTAGAAATATATTCAGTGCACCAATAGGTTCTACCAAGGACACATCTAGGTAGTTAATAGAGATGATTAGTGCAAGATATGAGAAAGCGTTGGTTACCCCTGATACGATACTGATTATTGGATTTGTCTTGAGGACATAGTTAAGATCATCTGTCTGTCCTCTAAAAGCCAGCATACTGAATAGTATGATTGTAATAAATAAATAG
Source organism: Candidatus Hodarchaeota archaeon (assembly GCA_016839785.1). Lineage (GTDB taxonomy): Archaea > Asgardarchaeota > Heimdallarchaeia > Hodarchaeales > Hodarchaeaceae > Hodarchaeum. The sequence goes on from JAEOTQ010000012.1 coordinate 10,891, forward strand.
ATTAAAAATGCGTACACTTCGGAGGGGAAATAATCAACCGAAGCAAAACCGTCGAGGATTCTTCCTATTGCCATTAAAAGTGACGCCCCTATCATTAATTGGGCTGATTTATCCGTTAATACTTGTTTTATGGAATTTTGAAAGGATGATCCCTTATTCAGGTAGGACAAACCTAAGAATATTGAGAATACTCCCATGATTTTTAAAAATGTAATTTCTTCTCCAAGGAATAAAGTCGAGAAAATCAATAAGAAGATCAAGTTGAAATTATACAGAGGAGTAACTAAACTAACATCTCCTTTTTTTAATGATGCGGTATACATCCAAAAGGCAAATGAATAGAATATACTTGAAATAACAGGGAATATCATCATTCGGGTAATTTCTATACGTGTTATAGCAAAGGGTACTAAACTTAATGCTCCAAACCCGAAGAAAATCGTTGTAATGGCTAGTGATTTATCTTCGGTTGAGTCCATTCCTAGTAATTTCAAAAAAATTCTTTCAAAACCCAGGAGAATTATTCGTATTGATAAGGCAATCGCTAAAATGGCAGTACTCACGTCTTGACCTTCCAATTAATGCGATTGGATCAAGTCTACGAGCTGAGAGTAGCTCTGAATGGTAAGAAATGATGGTGTAATCACTTTTTCAGTCTGTATCTCATTTGGGTTGAACCAAATTGGAGTGATTCCAATAAAGGAGGCTGGATTAATATCATGATGTAAGGAATCGCCGATCATAAAGGTGTTTTCAGGAGTACCACCCATTAACGACAGAGTATGATAAAATATTAGTGGGTGAGGTTTTTCATGGCCAACAGCCTCCGATGTAACGATTTCCTCAAACATGTCCCCTAATCCGAGCAGACTTATCTTTTTATATTGGATATTCGCCTGCATGTTCGTAATAATCCCCAAACGATAGTTTTTTCTTTGTAATAACTTCAGAGCGTCCTTTAATCCAGGATATGGAGTCATTGAGTCAAAGAATCCCAAGTAATACCCATCAAGAAGTATGGTGATCAAGTCTGTATTGGGTATTCCAGTTCTCATTTCGACGAATTTTTGAAAATATAATGCTCTCGAGTGAGATGCAGCAGAATCAGCAAGAAATCTCTTTATCCAAGATCGACTATCAGAGTAAAGTCTGCTAAATTCAGGAAATTCCATTTTTGTTTCTTTTTTATTCCAACTCAAGTGGGCTTGAACAAGTCCTCTTCGATGGGCTGCATTATAGTCGTATAGCGTTCCATCTAAATCAAACAGGACAATTTTTGACAAATTATATCACCTTTGGATCGCTATAAAGAAAGAATTAAGCTTGTTTAAGAATTTTTCAGGTCATTTGCTATTATCATAAGAAAAAAGAGAAAAGAGAAAGCTAAGTAAGGATTGTCTTAGCTAAGTCATTTTATTATTGACGTAACGAATCTATCAATTTCTGAAGCTGGGGTAGATTTGCATCCCGTTTAAAGAGGGGGTCCTTATTCGTTTTATAGACTGGTAAATAGTCTTCAAACGATGGCTTTTCATTCCTGTAGAAAATTCCAAGGGGTAACTTACCTTTCTCAGTAGCTCTTTTGAAAGCTTCAGTCCTATTTGATGGGTCATGTGATCCTTCTAAGTAATATACGTTTTCTCTAAACCATTTCCAAGTATTTACCTTGTTAAATGATACACAAGGTTGAAGGATGTCAACAAAAGAATACCCTTTAAAGGAAATGGCTTGTTTAATTACTTCTAAAGCTTTTTCTTGATCTGCAATTGAAACTCGAGCAACAAAGGCCGCATCTAAGGCAATTGCTAGTGCCAGAGGATTAAATGGTTCATTTGTTACACCTTGAACCTGAACGGGTGTAATAAACCCGAATTGACTGGTTGGGGAAGCTTGCCCCTTTGTTAAACCATACACCATATTATCGTGTGCAAGATGGGTAATATTCGGATTTCTCAAAATGTTATGAATAAAATGGTTGCCACCTTCACCAAATGAACACCCATCACCACTTTCAACAATAACGGTTAGATCAGGGTTTGCAGCTTTAATAGCCATTGCAGCGGCAATAGCTCGTCCGTGTAAGCCATTAAAGACATTATTTTTCAAATAATGTGGAGTTTTTGCTGCTTGACCGATACCAGATGCCATAACTAATTCTTCTGGCTTTATATTCAATTCAGTCAATGCCTGTTTCACAATTTTTAAAATACTAAAATTTCCACATCCTGGACACCATGCTACATCGGTTTCATGGGGCATATCAAAAATACTTGTGTCCATTCATATCATCTCCTAAAGTTTTGCAATAAACTCCTTTATTTCTTCCACACTGAAAGGCATACCATTATATTTGAGAAATTGGTCATTGGGTCTAATTCCCAGTTCAAGAGTTAGTACTTTTCCGAATTGAGCTGTAGCGTTGTTTTCAACTACAATAAGTTTCTTTGCTTTCTTTAAGTATTCAGCAGTATCATCTGATAAAGGAAAAACTTGTTTGAAGTGTAAAAATGCAACATCTTTTCTGTCTGATAACTCTAATGCTTCTTTTATAGCACTACATGTTGATCCCCAACCTACTAGTAAGATAGAATAATCTGTAGGCCCAATTAACTCGGGTTTAATGATGTCTTTTTTTAATAGTTTGAGTTTCTTAAATAAGCGTTTTTCTACCATTTTTGGTCTTAGATAATGGACATCTTCTGTGATATGACCCTCTTCATCGTGCTCATCACTATCAACATTGACTAAACCAGAACCATAACCAGGGATTCCACGAGGAGAGATACCGTTGTCAGTAAGAAGATATCGTTTATAATTGGCATTGGTTTTTACTATCTGTTTTTCGTTTTTAATGTTTGAAAGATCAAGATCAGGGATAATATAATGTGAGTCAAGATAGAATTGATCGGTAAGTATGAAAACTGGAATTTGATATTTGTCTGCGAGGTTAAATGCATGTTGAGTCAAGTAAAATCCTTCTTCTGCATTCCCTGGAGCAAAAACTGCGCGTGCAAACTCTCCATGGCCAGAATTCAATACAAACTGTAAATCCTCCTGTCCTGTTCGTGTTGGCAATCCAGTTCCTGGTCCAGGACGCTGTGCGATGTGAAAAATCATTGGAGTTTCTAAAATCCCTGATAAAGATAGCCCCTCTGTCATTAGGGCAAATCCTCCACCAGAAGTTGTGATCATCGCTCTTGCGCCTGCATACCATGCTCCAATTCCTTTATTGACCGCAGCAATTTCGTCTTCTGCTTGATCTATAACGATTCCAAAATCTTCTGCTTTTTGAGAAAGAAAGACTAATACTCCTGTTGAAGGGGACATGGGATAAGACGAGATGAAGTTCAATCCTGCTGCAATACTTCCCATTGCAATTGCTTGGGATCCATTTAGCGTAAGATAATTTGTTACTGAATCATCTTTCTTAAGGTCTATTTTTATTTTCCCATCTTCCAAAATTTTATTCCCAATCTCGCTTCCACGCTGACAGGCATTTACATTATTTTGGAGGATTGTATCTCCCTTTGAGGCAAATCTTTTGGTTAAATATGATTTAGAAATTGTCTCTTCTACCCCAAAAAGGGCGAGAAAGATACCAACAGAGACGATATTGGTATAAATTTTGCCACCAATCTCTTTTGCTATTTTAGTAAAGTCGACTTTGATAATATTGGATTTATTTGGGCAGTATTCTTCTGCTATATTCCCTTCTTCACCGATGATAATTGTTTCTGGTGAAATTCTATTTTCCAAGTGTTTGAGCGCTTTTGAACTCAAGGGAAATAGAATATCGATCCGATCGATAAAGGCTGATCTCGATTTCTCATCTGATATACGTATTAATGTGGAGTTGGTTCCTCCTCGAATTCGTGACATGAATTCTGAAGTACTATAGACATGGTAACCAGACAATTTAAGCATTCCAGTCACAAGTTGCTCAACTGTTGCAATACCTTGTCCTGCTTCTCCGCATAATACTATTGATATGTCTTTCATATTAGTATACTTCCGAAATTATATTTTTCACACATCTGTTTTGATAGATGTGCTCTTCAAGGCAACATAAGGAAATTAAACACGTATTAAATCGATTAATGTTTTGTTTATCGAAATTAAATAAAATCTAGGTAGCGTTAATTTCGCTTATTTCAAACCTAGCGTTAATTTCCATAAAATAATCTGGAATCTCTCTTCCTTTTTAAGTTTGTAGTCCCAAATATCAAGGTGCTACATTAAGTTCCGTGAAGTTTTTATATCAAATTAGGTTATCAAGTGATAGGGAAACCGTTGGGAACTCACGAAATTATCCAAGCCTTTGAAGCAGTTTTTGGCGAAATGATTGACCTCCCAGCATGCATTTCTATCTGTGACAATGATGGACTACTCATCTACTCTGTAGGAGAATGTGCAGACCAGTGGGTTCTAGAATCGTTTTTATCCTATCTAATCATGTCATACGAAGCTACACATGAAAAATTAGCACTAACAGATGAGACTCTAGACAGTCTTGTAATAACTACTGGGAATAAAGTTTATTATGTTGATAATATAGGGGGCAAAGACGGTTTGTTTATGATTATCCAAACCACTCCAGTTCTCATGAATAAAGTACTACCCTTTCTTAGAAATATTGTATTAAATGTTGAAAAATCATTATCTAAAGGAGAATAGGGTTATACCTTCCTAACAACATTGAAAGGTAATCTTAAAGCTTCTTTTAACATGAATGAGTGTATTTCTTCTTGATTATGCGTCTTACCAATAGGATTTTACGGAAATATATTGTAAGGTCCTGTTTTATATGAACTTCTGACCATCAAGTAACTTTTTAATTTCGCAGTTTTTCCCCTCACACTGTATAACGTATACTCATTGGCTATAATTCAGTATTTAAAGGAAGATTGGAATTCATGGGAAAAATAAGAGTAGCAATCGCGGGTTTAGGCAATTGTGCTTCAGCATTAATTCAAGGTGTCCACTATTATCGCAATGCAAAGCCAGATACGCGGGTTCCCGGACTAATGCATGTTCAATTTGGAGATTATCATGTCAGAGATTTAGAATTTGTTGCTGCATTTGAAGTAAACAAAGATAAAATTGGAAAGAAAATTAGTGATGCGATTTGGGTCGCCCCTAATTGTACGCCAAAATTCTCTGATGTCCCTGAAATTGATGTAATCGTTCAACCTGGACCTATCAATGATGGTGTCGCCCCTCATATGATGGATTCATTTCATTGCTATGAAGAATCAAAAATGAGTCCTGTTGATGTTGCTCAAGTCTTAAAAGACGTAAAAGCAGACGTTTTAGTTAATTTCCTTCCCGTAGGAAGTGAAGAAGCCACAAAAATCTATGCTCAAGCATGCTTGGATTCAGGTGTTTCCCTTGCTAATGGAATTCCGTCATTTATCGTTTCCGATCCAACAAAAGAATGGCCAAACAAATTCGAAGCGAAGGGTATTCCTATTGCTGGAGATGACATAAAATCTCAGGTAGGAGCAACAATTCTTCATCGCGTTCTAGCCAAGCTAATGTTGGATCGGGGAATTGAAATTGAAAAAATGTATCAACTAAATGTGGGTGGTAATACGGATTTTGAGAATATGAAATATGAATCTCGGTTAACGACAAAACGGATAAGTAAAACCGAAGCTGTTACAAGTTTAATGCCCCATGATATACCAGTCCGTATTGGTCCTTCTGATTATGTTCCTTTTTTAGGAGATAGGAAGATCTGTTATTTAATGCTTGAAGGACGTAAATTTGGTGATCAACCAGTCTCAATAGAAGCGAAATTAAGTGTTATTGATAGTCCCAATTCTGCAGGCGTTATGATTGATGTCATTCGTGCTTTAAAGATTGCCAGAGATCGTAAAATCGGTGGGCCATTGATTTCAATGTCCTCTTATTCATTTAAACACCCACCAGTCCAAATACCTGATTTTGAGGCTCATGAACGAGTTGAGTCATATATTCGCGGCGAAGTAGAAAGGTAAAAGCTTCAAAGCACACGGTGCTTGATTTGAAATTAATGCCTCTGTTCCATGATATTTACGATTTAATCAGATTACCTTTATGTATACTGGGTTCTCTTGCAGGTTTTACAGCAGGATTGATTGTATTATTAGTCCAGAATCCTGGGTATAATCTTATAACTCTACTTGAACAATACTGGCAGTTAGGAGCATTAGGTCTTTCCATCCCTTTTCTTATCGTGGGTGCTTCAATGGCAATTAATGATTATCATGATTATGAAGCTGATCGAATAAATGGGCGGATGGACCGACCACTGGTTCGAAACCCAAATCTTAAACCCAAATCTGTTCTTTATGGTTCGATTTTTATGATTGGGTTGGGAGTCTTAATTTCCGTTTTCTTATTTGACGGAAATTTCTTAGTACCCATCGGTGTAGTGATATTCAGCTTTCTATCGGTATCATATAATTTGTGGACTAAAGAAAAAGGTATCTTAGGAAACATGACAGTAGCTGGAAGTAATACTGCTCCTTATTTATTAACGCTTGTAGCTCTTGAAGCAAAAGATCAAAATACTATACTTGTTGTCGTTGTAATGGCTATTATCACGTTTTGTGGTGTATTAGGACGAGAATTGGTGAAAGGAATTATGGACATTGAAGGTGATAGAATAACTGACTCACGAACTTTTGCTGTCCAGTATGGGCCTAAAAGAGCTGTCCAATTGGCTTCATTCTTTTTCCTTATCTTGATAATTCTTATACCAATTCCAATGTTCATCAAGTTTCAAAATAATTATCTCTATCTCATTTTAATGGTGATTACCGTTCTAATGTTTCTATATACGGTGGTTATTCTTTATAATGATCCTTCTATCAAATCAGGAAAAAAAGCTCGTTCATATACTCGAACAGCACTTTGGATAGGATCCGCAGCATTTTTAGTTGGAGCTATTGCTCTCTCTGGAGTTTAATATACAAGCATTAAGGGTTAAAATTGTTCGGAGAACCAAATAAATTCACGTGGCAAATCGCTCAGAAGTCTAAATTGCGTGAAGGATCAGATGGTATTGACAAAATAATTAGGCAGCTCTATAGAAACCAAGATCATAAACTTACTAATAAGGAATTTGCGAAGTTAGTCGGAATTCCTGTACCAGTTATCTCTGCGGTTCGTGGGGAATTGATAAAAGCAGAATTTTTAAAAACGAAAAATATCCTAAGTTCGAAAGCTATTTCCTGGATTGAAAAAGAATTAGGTCTACGATTCGATTATAGTTTTTTTCAGGGATTTTCACCATCTTCTCCTTCAATATCAACCGAACATTTGTCATTTTTTAAACCCATTATTGACGCATTAGATGATCGTCCCCCTCCTGAGTACAAGTATGATCAAACAAGAAGCACTACTGAGACTGTTTTGAAACGAGCTTTAATAATGGCTCGAAATGGAGATGTAGAAGGAAGAAAAATAGTTTTACTTGGCGATGATGATGGATTATCAATGGCACTTGCACATCTTGACTGTGCCCGTGAAATTGTTGTAATAGATATTGATTCACGAATTTTAAAGGTAATAGAAGATTTTTCCAAGCGAAATAACTATTCAACCTTAATACGTACCCATTTATGGGATATAAGAACCGCTTTTCCGAAGGAATGGCTAAATTACTTTGATACTTTTGAAATGGACCCACCTTACACTGTATCAGGGTTTAAATTATTTGTATCACGCGCTCTTTCATTAATAAATCCTAGTTCAACTTCACATGGCTATATTTCATTTGGAAATAAATCACCGTTTGAAAAATGGGAGTGTCAGGAACATTTAAACACCAATGGGCTTGTAATTGAAGAATTTATTCCTAATTTCAATAGCTATATTGGAGCGACAATTCTAGGGAGTTCATCCAATCTCTATATCGTTGGCTCAATCCCACAAAAAGTGTTTAGAACAGAATTACCAGACCAAACGCAAGCAATCTATACTTTTGACGAAAACAAAGTTAAGGATTTACCAACTGTAGGATACCAAATTATTGCTGAACTCTATGGTGTAAGCAACGAAATCCTGACTAATGTCACATTACTAAAGGAAATCGCTTCACTTGGATTAGAGCATAGTCAACTTCATGCAGAAGAATTCTTTTTAAAAGAATATTCTCCCTACGGACTTTCAGTCATCTTTATCTTGGTAGAAAGTCACTGTCACATCCATACGTGGCCTGAGTATAACTACTTATCTTTAGATTTATTCGTGTGTGAAGCTAAAGAAAAAGCCGAAACATTCTTTCACTACTTATTAAAACGAATTAACCCAGTAGATTATCACAAGTTTCAGTTTTATCGGGGACGTCCTCAACTATAAGATGATCATTACGGTGTAAAAGCAAATGTCAAGTCGTTTAGACGTCGAAAACAATGAATTCAACTTTCTAAACGAACTAGGAAGGAAAGCAGTACATTTAACTGTGTTAATTATTCCGTTTAGTTACCACGTACTTAAAATTAAGTTGTGGTTCATTCAATTGTCATTATTTGGTGTTTTATGCTTTTTCATCCCAATGGAGTTGTATCGTCTAAAGGTCAATCCAAGAACCTGGCTTAACTATATTACTCGGGAAGCCGAAAAGGATGAAGTAGCAAATTATATTCCTTCAACACTAATTTGGTTAGCAGTATTGCTAGGAGTTTACTGGTTCTACTCAATGGAAGTAGCAGAATTGGCATTAATTGCAACCACACTTGGAGATTCTGCTGCAGCGTTAATTGGAAGGGGATTAGGCCAGCACAAATTGCCTTTTACCAAGGAGAAAACAATAGAAGGTTATTTGGGAGGAGTGGTATTCACTTATATCTTCGGATTTGCTTTTCTCTCGATTATTGGAATGCCCTCATTATTACTACCCCTCCTACCAACTGTTGCAATAGCATTTTTCGATTTTTTTGAAGATTTACCATATTGGGCTGCTGATAATCTATTTCATCCATTAATCACGCTTATTCTTGCATATATTTTGGTTCTTATGGGTATTATAAGCACTTGATAACTCAAGACTATTTTCCTGTTAAGGGAATCATCTTATTTGAATTGCACAGCTCACAATGATTATTCTTGATGAAGCAATCTTTGCAATAGGGCGTATTACAACTGGAGTTTCCACATTGAACCGTCGCAAGAGCATCACATGAGTTACAGACGATTTTAGAACCAAATAAATTCCGAGATTGCCCGTAACGCTTGATCCTGTAATAAATTATTATAGAAAGCAGTAGTAGAAGAAGGAAAAGAAATGGAATGAAAAACGGAAGATCAAATAGTGTTGTGGGAATCTCTGTAACATCAAGTAGTATCTCTGATAATGTTACTTGATAGACTAAATCTTCTAAATAGAATGGATCTGTTATATTATGAAATGCCTCTCCACTCGAGAAATCCACATCGAATGTTTTTGTGTTACCTGCCTTCATACCTAGAATACCATGTAAAAATCCAACATTTGGTGGAACAGTAAGATCTGGGTATTGTTCATATAACTCGGAGGGTGCACTAGGATCATTTGGATCATGAACCCATACCGTACCGTTCTGTTGTTCAACTATAGCCGTTTTTACCCACAATGTATAATTAAGCTTTACAACATCATTGAGTTCTACAAGAGTATCGGGTGTAACGTCTAACGCGCTATTTAGCTGATACTGATTAACAGAAGCTGGAATCATTAAAAACAAAAGTATAGTTAGTGGTAATAAGCCTCTATAATCCATTCTAAACCACACGGTAAATCAATGAGTCATTATTCTAGATAAGTTTTTTATATTTATTTCCTTAAAATAGGAGAAGAAAAATATTATGCTCTAAGAATTATCACAGGTATAGTGAAAATGGGAACAAATTCAGATTTTAGATTAAAATTTGTGCTTCAAGGCTGGGCTGCTAATAGTACACGCCGATCAGAGGGAGTAGCCTTCGTGGCTCTAGATCCAGCTTCCGCTCGTGCAATAATTGAAAATTTCCGCGATAAAACTCCAAGAATCCTAATATCTCCCTTGATAGATTGGTCTTGGTCGGATATCGCTAATAATGTTGCAGGAGTTGTTACAGATCATGGAACGAGAGTATCAAGAGGCTCAGAAGTCTCAAGTATTGTACAAGTTGCTGCTGTGCTGGGAACTAGAGATGCTACTACTAAAATTAAGGATGGAGATTATATTCAGATTATTTGTGAGGGAAATGAGGCACTAGCGAAAGTTTTTGAACCAATAATAGGAAAATTAGATGATAGATAAAAATTGGTTCTTTATTCTTCTTCTATTCGACTTCCCACAGAAGATTGCACTTCCTGTTCTGCTAGCTTTAGCTTAACATAACTATCCCACTCTTCTTGATTTGCTCGAAATTTCTCTTCCCATTCTGTGGCAAGGGATAATAATTGGTTTGCATGTTGGTTTTTAATTGTTGTAAGTTGAGATTCCAGCTCAATAACGGTAGTGTTCAAACGGGAAAATTGCTTCAATGTTTCCTCTTTCTCATTTTGTAAAGTATTCGCTCGTTGCTCCAAAATTCGTACTTGTTTTTGTAATCCGTCTGTTTCTGCTTCTTTTTTCGCTAGAGATTGTTGGAGTTCTTCTACCTGATTAGAATCCGTTTGAGTGCTTTTTCTTACATGACTTCGAGTCTTCTTAGCAATACTGATGGAGTATTGATTGAGTAGGTCCTGATTGATTTTTATTAGTTGATCAGTAATTTCACGAACAAAATTTTCAGCTTGATAGACTGGTACACTTGAATGAGCAGGAACACGCCTTGGAATGGATTGTAAAAATGCTTCCTGAGATTCTCCTAGCTGTTTTCTTGACTCAGAAATAAGTGGATCAAATAATTTCATAATGAAGTTACCAAGATCGGGATCTGACATAGAATCACATGAGGATGAAATACATGAAGTACTTGTAAGCGAGTTTATTCGCTCTTTTTAATATACGTATTTTTCGAATTCACTTTTCTCCCAGTCAGTGATACCCAAACTTCAATAAGATCACCTTTATAACAAACACGCGGAAGAACTTTAGTGTAATATACTTATGTCTTATCAAGATTTCAAGAAAATGAATGTGATTGCTTATGTCTTATCAAGATGATATGAATGCCCTCATACAAAATGGATACATCTCCATTGTTTCAATTCTCGATCCTAATGGGGCCCCTTATTGGACAAACCAACCCGAGTGGCAGGTTGATGGTCCAGCGCTGTTAACTTCTTGGCAAAACAAAGAACCTGGGGTTAATGTTGCTGGAGTTCGTTACTCTAGTATGGTTAATGATTGGGAAGTTGGTAACTTTGTTGCCCGAAATGTTGGTGGAGCAGGAATTATTTGCTTAGTCCGAGCCCCCAATAATTATTACTTTTTAACATGGACTCCTGGGGATGTTCAGATTCCTTCTATCAATATCCATGGCGAAGTTGCAAAGATGGCTATTAAATTCAAGTAATTTTTTCCTCTTCCCTTCTTCTTCTTTCTTTTTTTTCTCTAAGGGCAACGAAACGGTAAAAGAGAGGCTCCGCTAACAGAAAACATCACCAAAAAGATTAGTTGTCATGAAACCTCAATTAGAAATATTACATCGATAGGCCGTAT
>JAEOTQ010000013.1 GCA_016839785.1 Candidatus Hodarchaeota archaeon
ATACATGACCATGAGACGCTTGCATCGGCTCATTCAGAAGCTTACTTGCAGATGTTGCCATAGAGGTGATCCATGCTAATCCTGAGTACATCACAAAAAGAATGAACCAGACTTGAAGAGTTATTACTAGAATCGAACCTAATTCTAGAGTAAAAAATCCATTTTCATCTTGAATATGCAAACCTAGTGCCAAAAAAAAGGGGATGCCTTTTCCTTCTTCAAACACGCTATCAAACCATGAACCAAGCTTACTTGCTGTTCCTCGCATTCTAGCTAATTGACCATCTACACAATCTAAAATTTCGGATATCCAGTAGCAAAAACCAACGAGAAAAAGAAGGATAAGATTCTTTTCAGCAATAATCAGAATTCCCGCTCCAAAAACTGCAATTATAAAACCTAACAAGGTAATGCGATTTGGAGTAATTACATTTATTGGATAGATTAAATTTGTTATTGGCGTAGCGATTGAACGACTTAGACGAAGTGTAAAATCCTCTTTCTTATACTGTTGATCATCGGATTTATCTGAGTTAGATTTCCCACGTGCAAGAATCCGCTGTAGTGACATGAGTTTACAACCTCTTATGTTAAACGGTTGCCAAAATTCTCCCCTCATTAAAATTCTTTCTTAGTAATATTAAGAGGCTGCAGAAGTGTAAATCCTTAATCTCCTCAAGGTAAGTACAAATTATCAAATGGATTTCTTGAAGCATATTTTTCTAAGGAATTAAAAACAAAGCAGTGATCATAAAACCGAAAGAATCTATTCTTAAAGGGAGTAGCTATTCTGCTTACTGATGGATTATATATCCAGGATAGTGAGGGAAATATCACTTTACGGATCGCTAAATTCATGTTATCCTTCAACACATGGTTTATGGTGGCTATAGCTCTTGGAACTGGATGAGCGGTAACGATAATGGCTAAATCAGCCAGTCAGATAATGAAAGACCCAGTACCAATAGGCATGGGTCATGTCTATATTATTGGTTGTTTTATAATATTGAATATAATGGATTGGCTAATAGTAATGTACATCATCGGGTCAACGACCTCGAATGTTATAATGCTGATAGAAAAGACATTTTTTCACAAAGAGAACATCATTGAATGAAAAAAAGTATGTTCCAAGCTAAGTCCAGTTAAACAGAAATGATGGTATAAAACCCACCTTTTATCACTCGAGATCTTTTTTTAAACTTCCTTCAATTATTAGCTTTTTTTCGAGAGTCTGCGCATTTGAACAGAAGACATGTATTCTCTTATCTCCAAACTTGACACACTGGCTAATGAAGACATCCTAAAGTCTTTTAAAGTTAATTGGTGTGAGTTTTTCTATTGTTGTTGGTATTGATATGTCAGATCGTAATATTGTAATAAGTGGTGGTACCCTCATCGACGGAACAGGAAAACCACCCATCGCAAATAGTATTATTATTATCTCTGGATCCAAAATCGACGAGGTTGGGTCTGGTTCATGTTATTTTTAATGTATGGTGCTGAACGATGGCTAGCTTTGATGGCTGTGTGGGGTAATTTCATTCTTGATGAACCCAGAGTTGTATCATTTGGAAACGTATACATTTTTTGGGTTATCCTTGTTTTATACCCTATTCTGCTTCCCACTTTGAATCTCTTCAGTTGGACCATAGTTTTGTATACCATAGGAGCCATCTTTGCTGCTATTTGGACGCTTTTCGAAAAGACCTTTCTTTACTCCCCTCAAAAAGCACCCAATGAACCTTAATTACTAGTTATATTTGGTCACGCCCAGCAGGGGATGTGAAAACTAGAAGGTGCGCATAAGCTGGTAATTCAATCACTTGAGAGAGATCAACATTTCGAGTATCTAATGTTTCATAAAGATATGCTAGGGCTTTAGCATAAACTCGTTCTGGAATTCGTCGTTGATGTGAAAACACTTTGTTCTTGAGAAATCGAACTAAAGTATTAATGGTGATGCTGTAGGATCGTTTAAGATTAAGTTCGCGATATATCCATCCTCTCTGGCTAAAGAACACTTTTAGTCCTTTTCTGATTAAGTCATTTTTAAAATAATGCCTATATCCTTCCTCTAATAAACGTTTATAAAATATTTTAAATGGTAACGACTGCTCATGATCAATATAAGCATTTAGATCGATATAAACTCCAGAGGAGGATAGGGAATTTAATATACTACCAACGAGCTGAAAGTGATCTTTCACTTGGTGTAGAACATGTGAAGTCAATATCAAGTCAAATTTTGACTTAAAAGGTAGATGATTTCCATCCGCGGCAATTAAAGCTAACGTTTCGCTCACAGCAGGATTTTTCAGGCATTGGTACAACATTGATTGTGAAATATCTACGCCATACACCTCAGTAGAAAAAGCGTTTGCTATACAATGTGCTATTCTTCCTGTTCCTACCCCGATTTCCAAACATTTCATAGATAAGCTAAGTGGAACTGTTTCTTTCAATGAGTTGCTTATATCCTGATATAGTTCAGAGGGAAGTGCTCGAGTTTCATCATAGAATGAAGCACTCCAATCAAAGCACCCAAGGTCGTTGTTCATGAGAGATTTATTCCTTCTTCTTGCTAGGTGAGTGAAGCATAGGATTCTGACATAAAAGAATGTTGCCAATATCTAAACTATTTTATCCCCATATAATCAACAAATATTCAACCCAAGCAAGATAAGTAAGTTCGAAATCTTCTATCATATAAAATATTAAGAACTGAACATTTTTTCAATTCATAGATCTAAAGCAGTCATTTCTGCTAAAGATCTTCAAAATCAAATAAAAGTGGATATATAATAAAGGTGTAAAAAGATGAGACTCTATAATTCCCTAACACGACAGATTGAAGAACTAAAACCGATTGAAAAAAATAAAATCCGCTTTTATTCATGTGGTCAGACAATTTACCTTGATGTGCATATAGGCAATGCTCGAACTTATTCATTCTGGGATGTCTTGGTCAGATACTTACGGTGGCGAGGTTTCGATGTATTCTGGGTTCAAAACTTTACGGATGTAGGACATCTAACAGATGATGCAGACGCAGGTGAAGATAAAATTATAAAAACGGCGAAAGACAAGAACATTGAACCAATGGTCTTGGTCGAAACAAATATTCGAAGATTCTATGAAGACATGGATCCACTCAATATTCGACGTGCAGATATCAACCCTCGTGCCTCTGGACATATTGTTGAACAAATCGATCATATAAAAGATTTACTTGACAAAGGATTCGCATACGAGGTAAATGGATCAATTTATTTTGATACTACTAAATTTCCGACGTATGGAGCACTGAGTCCGACACGTTATGAAGAAGAATCCGCAGGAGCAAGAATTGCAGTAAATCCAGATAAGAAAAATCCACGTGATTTTGCTCTATGGATACGTGCTCCTCCAGAGCATTTAATGAAGTGGTCATCTCCTTGGGGTCCCGGTTACCCAGGATGGCATCTTGAATGCAGCGTTATGTCTCAGAAATATTTAGGAGAAACTCTAGATATTCATTCAGGTGGTATAGATCATCTCAACCTTCATCATGATAATGAAATTGCACAGTCTGAAGCTCGAACAGGAAAGAAATTTTGCAATATGTGGCTTCATGCGGCATTTTTAACGGTAGATGGAGAGCGAATGGGTAAATCTAAAGACAACTACGTCTTAGTAAAAGATTTGCTGCAAGAAACCGATCCTATGGCAGTCCGATTATTCTTAGTTAATGGTCATTATCGAAAAGCTGTAGATTTTAATCAAGATGTCCTCAAACAAACACAGGGTCTTTTAGATAGAGTAAGAACTGCTGTCGCCGCACTTGAACATGCGCCAGGAGGAAAGAAAACTGGTCTAAAGACCGCCATTAAAGAAGTTGAAGAATCTTTTATCGCAGCCATGGATGAGGATTTAAATACCGTAGGGGCAATTCAAGCAGTAATGCAATTTATTAAGAAGGTTAATGCTTCCCTGGATAATAAGAAGACAATATTAAAACAAGCTCAAGAAAAGATTGTTACCCTGATGGGAGTTTTAGGAATTAGATTAGATACTAAGACAGCTACAGGTGATACTTCCCTTCCTGTTCTTGTAGAATTACTTATTGAGCTCAGAGCTGATTTAAGAAAAGCTAAACAATTCGAACTCGCTGATAAGATTAGGAATTCATTGGGAGATCTAGATATACAGCTTGAAGATAAGCCTGAAGGGACGATCTGGAAATTCAAAAGCTAATTGTTATTTAAATGGGATTTCCAACTCTTTGAGCTTTTCAGAAGTGGGAATACCATTAGAATTCCATCCACGGAGTGTGTAGTATTCCATTTTTGCTGCATCTAGCTCACTTTCTTTGATTCGTTGTCCTTTGGGATCTCCTTCAGGAGCAGTTTCCTCTAAGAACCGTTTGGGAAGAGTATCGTCTTTGGCTGAAATTCCCTCTCGTACATTAAACATTCGAGTAAGATTCCAGATTCGTTCCCCAGTTAACAGGTAACTTTCTTCGGTATAATCAAATCCTGTAGCCGCATTTAACATCTCCACCATTTCTGGAACGTCAAAAGGTAGAAAATCACAGACTACCAACGAGTAACAGGCAGCTCGCTCATCCTGTGACGCTTTAACAAAGTGTGGGACACCATCAAAAGAGAAGCGTGTCAGACGTCCATCTAATTCAGCTCCAGGAGTCCAACATCGTTGATGACAACCACCTCTGTCGGAGGTGGAATACGCTAAAGCCATTCCAAAGGATCCACGAGGTTCCACACCAGCTAATTCTAATCCTTTCACCTGAATCGCATAGGAACTACTTTCATGCCCTATTTTCTTAGCTGCCGATAAAGATCCTTGTGCAAAGAAGTCACCGATTCCCGTTCTATTAGCAATCTGTCGAAGCATTTTATGGACTGCATCCTCATTACCAAATTCTAGATTGCTTACATCCTTCTGTTGGAGAACTCCTTTTGAAGTGGCCTCCATTGCGAAGGCGATTGTTCCTCCTGCTGTAATTGTATCAAATCCTAAATCATCACAAATTTCATTAGCTTTTGCAATAGCTCCTAGGTCCTGTAAACCACAACTTGCCCCGAGAAGGGCTGAAGTCTCATATTCTGGGCCATCCACTTCAAGGCCAGCATACTTTCCTTTATCAAATCGAGTGGTCTTTCCACAGGCAATACTACATCGATAACACGCAGTATGCCCTACAACAAATTCATCACGCATACGTTCTCCTGAGATTTTGTCTGCATGTTCAAATACTCCTGATTGAAAATTGTGTGTAGGAAGAAAACCCGCTTCGTTCGCCATTTTAACCCACATAACTGTTCCTATTTCATGTCTACGCTTAACTCCGGGGTTATTTCGTACTCTCTTTGTGAAAGCACGAGTTAGCTCTTTGAATCGCTCGGGGTGAGTAGCCTCTATTCTTTCAGTCCCATTCACTACAATGGCTTTCAGATTCTTCGAACCCATAACAGCTCCAGCTCCTCCTCGTCCTGCAGTATGGGTACGATCTGTAACGATATTAGCAAATGAAACAAGATTTTCTCCTGCAGGACCAATGGTACTCACCTCAAAACCCGTATGCTTCTTTTTAAGAAGGGATTCTGATTCATATATTCCCTTTCCCCAATAATCAACAGCTGAATGAAGATCTATGTTATCAGATGTCACCTCTAAATATTTTGGTTCTGTAGCTTTGCCCTTGATCACCAAATAGTCAAACCCTGCTCGTTTTAGACGATGACCAAATTTTCCCCCAATATGACTATCTAAAAATATTCCAGTATGAGGAGATTTTGTAACAACTGTCCAACGTCCTGATGTTTGAACAGAAGTCCCTGTAAGTGGGCCAGTCATAAATAATAGCACATTTTCTGGACTGAGAGGATCTATATTCGGTGAAAGAGTATCATAGAGAATTCTTGCACCAAGACCTTTTCCCCCAATCCATTTCTTACCATATGATCTATCAAAGGATTGTTCAACAATTTTTTCAGTACTAAGGTCTACCTCAAGATACTTATCCATATAACCCATTGTACGTCATCTCTGAAGCATATTGACTCATGGTCGGGTAATTGTTCGATGAATGTCTAGAATATCAGTCAGAAGTGCATATCCTGTGGCTGCACGTCCCGCACCAGGACCTATAATAGTGACATCCCCTAAATGTTTGGTTGTATAAGTCAAGGCATTTATCGGACCACTTACAGCTGCAAGAGGATGTTCTAAGGATAATTTTTCTGGTTGGACAGACGCTTTTACTGATCCATCAGTCTGAACTTCTGCACTAGCTATGAGTTTCCAGCGTTTTCCTTCTTGTTTCGCTGCTTCTATATCCTGAGAGGTGATTTTAGTTATCCCTTGACATTCAACTTCCTCCTTTGATAAACTTGCATTCATAACCACATTAGCAAGGATAACAATTTTTCCTAACGCATCAAACCCTTCAACATCTGCAGTAGGATCTGCTTCTGCATAGCCTAATTCTTGAGCTTGTTTCAAAGCGCTTGTATAATCAAGTCCCTTCTCCATTTCGGTAAGGATGTAATTTGTAGTCCCATTTACAATTCCAGCTACCTTGGATATCTGTACTCCAGCCAAATTATTTAGTCCCAAATTAATTGCAGGTGTCCCGCTTAGAACAGTGCCTTCAAATCGCATTTGTACTCCATTATTCTTAGCTTTTTCAAGTAATTCTCGTACTGCAAGAGCAATAGGGCCTTTATTCGTCATAACAATGTGTTTGTAACATTTGATTGCAGATTTCACATGAGAAATAGCTGGTTCCCCTGTTTTAATATCTGTCCAGGATACCTCGACGATCAGATTTGCATTCGATTCCGTTATCGTTTTCTGACTATCCCAGCCTTTTAATCCTTCAGGATATTCATCAATTTTTCCTGTTGCTTTAACAATATCCAGGATCTTTTTTAGATTCAATCCATTCTTATCATAAACTGATCCTTTAATAGTATCAGAAATCGCGACAACCTGAAAGTTAAACCCATATAGTTCAGAAAGTTCTTTTTCTTGTTCTAATAGAATTTCAGCGAGTCCTTGACCGACTACACCAAATCCAATAAATGCAATTCTTGTTATACTCATTTTTATTTACCTTCTAATTTAATGTTTATTGTAAATTAAGTTTCCTTTATGCTAACGCGTCTTTAATTCGAGTAATTGCCTGCTTAATTGTTGTAACGTCAGTTGCATAAGAAAATCTAAGAAAACCCTCACCGTTTTTCCCAAAAATCGTCCCGGGTAGACACGCCACTCCCGCATCTGTGAGAAGAAAATCTGCTAATTCTTTAGACTTCATTCCTGTTTTTCTTATATTGGGAAACGCATAAAATGCTCCTTGAGGTGTTAAACAGGAAA